>JAHFQQ010000073.1 GCA_023259235.1 Polaromonas sp.
CTATCTCACGGACACGGCGTTCGTCGGTCATGACCATGAAGTCATCACCGGCCTGCGGAACTTCGGTCAGGCCCTGGATTTCCACCGGAATGGAGGGGCCAGCGCTCTTGATGGACTTGCCATTTTCGTCGAGCATGGCGCGAACACGGCCATAGGTCGAGCCCGCCAGCACCACATCACCGGCTTTCAGCGTGCCGGACTGCACCAGCACCGTGGCGACCGGACCGCGGCCCTTGTCGAGTTGGGCTTCAATCACGAGGCCCTTCGCCAACGCATTCACGGGCGCCTTGAGTTCCAGCACCTCAGCCTGCAGCAGCACCTGTTCGAGCAGGGTGTCAATCCCCTGGCCCGTATGGGCGGAGACCGGCACGAACGGCGAATCACCGCCGAACTCTTCGGGCACCACCTCTTCGGTCACCAACTCGCCCTTGACACGCTCCAGGTTGATGCCGGGCTTGTCGATCTTGTTGATGGCCACCACGATCGGAACACCCGCTGCCTTGGCGTGCTTGATCGCCTCGCGAGTCTGGGGCATCACGCCGTCATCGGCGGCAACCACCAAAATGACGATGTCGGTGGCCTGGGCCCCGCGGGCACGCATGGCGGTAAAGGCCTCATGGCCCGGGGTATCCAGGAAGGACACCATGCCGCGCGGTGTTTCCACGTGGTAGGCGCCAATGTGCTGGGTAATCCCGCCAGCTTCACCGGCCGCTACCTTGGTTCGGCGAATGTAATCGAGCAATGACGTTTTGCCATGATCGACGTGACCCATGACGGTCACCACCGGGGCCCTGGGAAGCGCTTCGGCCTGCTGGCCCTGCACATCCTCGTCGGTGAACGCTTCCGGGTCATCCAGCGCGGCGGTGATTGCCATGTGACCCATTTCCTCCACCACAATCATGGCGGTGTCCTGGTCCAGCGGCTGGTTGATGGTGACCATCTGGCCAAGCTTCATGAGGTGCTTGATCACTTCGGAAGACTTGACGCTCATCTTGTGCGCCAGCTCCGCCACGGTAATGGTTTCAGGTACGTGAACCTCGATCACCTTGAATTCGGTGGGGGCGATAAAACTCGATTCAGGGCGTGCCTCGCGGCCGGAACTGCGGCGGCCACGCGGGCCCGCGCGGAAGTTGCCGCGCCCTGGCACAACCGGAGCGCCACGGCTCGGAATGCCCTTTTTCTTGGCGGCATCGTCTTTCCAGGTTGAAGACAGGTTTTCCGACTTGACTTCCTTTTTGCCGGCAACGCCCGGGGCTACGGGTGCGCCGGCCTTGGCTGCACCCGGCTTGGCGGTCGCACCCGGCACCACGACCGGCTTGTGCAAGGTGCCCTTGACGGCAGCCTTCGGGTCGACATGAGGCACCAGAACGCGTTTGGGTGCGGACAGCATGGCCCGAATGTCCGCAGCTTCGGCTTCAGCCTTGCTGCGCCGCTCCTGCAGATCCTGGGCTTTGGCCGCATCGGCCTGAAATTCCGCAGTCACTCTGGCCTTGACGGCCGCCAGCGCTGCCGCTACTTCAGGGGCCTTGCTGACCTTTTCTTGCGCTGCTGCATCAGCCGCCGCCTTGGCTGCGGCTTCGACCACTTCTGGCTGGGCTGCAACCCTGGCTTTTTTGGCACCAGGCTTGACCTTTTTGGCCGCTTCAACGGCCTGGGCTGCGTCGGCAGCAGCCTGGGCACTTTGCGCCGCGGCCTCGCGTTCGAGTTCGCGCGCAGCCTCTCTGGCATCCTGCTCCTCGCGCAAACGGCGCTTTTCAGTCAGTTCCTGCTCCTGGCGGCGCAGCAGCTCGGCATGCCGATTGGCTTCCTCTTCGCGGCGAATCAGCTCGGCATCATCGACTACCGGCGGCGCTGGCGTGGCGGCAACCACGGGCTGCACCTCTTCGGCAGCCGCGTCAGCGCCCTCCTCGCGCTTGATAAAAGTGCGCTTCTTGCGCACTTCCACCTGAATGGTGCGGGCCCTGCCGGTGGCGTCGGCCTGTTTGATTTCGCTGGTGGATTTTTTCACCAGCGTGATTTTCTTGCGCTCAGCCGTGGCTGTGCCGTGGCTGGCCTGCAGGTATCCGAGCAGTTTTTGCTTGTCCGCTTCGGACAGGGGATCGCTGGCCTGCGTCTTGGCAACGCCCGCGCTGGTCAATTGCTCGATCAGGACGGCGGTGGATTTATTCAGTTCAGCTGCGAATTGAGCGACGGTAATGGTACTGGACATATTTGGTTTTCCTGCTGGCCTCCATGATCATTGCTCTGGGGTCGCTGCGGGTGCAGCGGCCTGTGGAGCGTCATCGGTAAACCAATGCGCGCGCGCGGTCATGATGAGGGCCTTTGCTTCGTCCTCGGACTGGCCGGTGATCTCGATGAGTTCGTCCACGGCCAGATCGGCCAGGTCGTCACGTGTGTGGATACCTGCTTCGGTGAGTCCGGCAACCAGTTCGGGGGTGATGCCCGCAACATCGCGCAGGTTCTGCGAAACACCTTCAACATTTTCTTCCCGGGCAATTTCCATCGTGAGAAGGGCGTCCTTGGCGCGCGTACGCAGCTCATTGACGGTGTCTTCATCGAACGACTCGACTTCCAGCATTTCCTGCAGCGGCACATAAGCCACCTCCTCCAGGCTGGTGAAGCCTTCGGAGATCAGGATATCGGCGATTTCCTCGTCCACATCGAGTTTTTCCATGAACAGCTTGCGGCTGGCATCGGTTTCGCTTGCCTGTTTTTCGGCCGATTCGCTGGCATCCATGATATTGATTTTCCAGCCAGTCAGCTCGGACGCCAGACGCACGTTCTGGCCGCCGCGGCCGATCGCAATGGCGAGGTTTTCCTCGTCGACCACCACATCCATGGCGTGCCGCTCTTCATCGACCACGATGGACGACACATTGGCCGGCGCCAGCGCGCCGATCACGAACTGCGCCGGGTCTTCGCTCCACAGCACAATGTCCACGCGTTCGCCGGCGAGCTCGTTGGTCACGCCGTTGACGCGGGTGCCGCGCACGCCGACGCAGGTGCCGATCGGATCAACGCGCTTGTCATGCGACAGCACAGCGATCTTGGCGCGCGAGCCGGGGTCGCGGGCACACGATTTGATTTCCAGCAGGCCCTGCTCGATCTCGGGCACTTCCTGGCGGAACAGCTCGATCATGTACTCGGGCGCGGTACGCGACAGGATGATGGGCGCGCCGCGCAGCGTGGTGTCGACTTCCATGATCATGGCACGGACGCGGTCGCCGGAGCGCAGGTTTTCCTTCGGAATCATGTCGCCGCGGCGCAGGCGGCCTTCGACGCGTCCGGACTCGACAATGATGTCGCCCTTGTCCATGCGCTTGACAGTGCCGACAAAAATCTTGTCGCCGCGCGACATGAAATCATTAAGCAGCATTTCACGCTCGGCATCGCGGATCTTTTGCAGGATGACCTGCTTCGCCGCCTGCGCGCCGATGCGGCCAATTGGCAGACTTTCGACCGGCTTTTCGATGAAGTCGCCTTCTTCGATGTCGGCGATTTCCTCGCGCGCGTCACTCACCAATTCCTCGGCTTCGGGATTTTGCAGGCCAGCCGCGTCGGGCACAACCAGCCAGCGCCGGAAGGTTTCGTAGTCGCCGCTGTCGCGGTCCACCGCCACACGTATGTCCACTTCACCCTGATACACCTTCCTGGTGGCGGACGCGAGCGCCAGCTCGACGGCGCCAAAGACGACGTCACGCTCGACATTTTTTTCACGCGAGATGGCATCGACCAACATCAACAGTTCGCGATTCATTTCACAAGCCTGCCTTTCTGAATATCCTGAATTAATTCTTTTGCAGGAACGCCGCCAAGCGGAGAAATCCTGGACCCGGTTTTTGGTTTTCGCCCCTTGAAGTCAACCACAGGCGCCAAACGCGCCTGGTAAATTTCATCCAGCGTGAACCGCAGCGCCTGCAATGGCGCTGGAACCTTCTTTTTACTGACCTTCTGGCCGGGTTTGACAGCCGGCTCATCGCGCCAGACGATCTGCCAGCCGGCTGAATCGCCCGGAACATCGGCGGCGTCAGCACGCTCCAGCGTGCCACGGAACTTCTTGCGGTTGGCCGAGACGGCCGAACCCGCCCTTGCAGCCACGCCAATCGGCGCCTTCAGGGTGATATCGATCAACTCACCCGTAAAACGCTCAAAATCCCTTTCACCGCGCAACGGCCGGTCTATGCCGGGGGAACTGACCTCCAGCCGCGCGTATTCGGCGCCTTCAACCTCCAGCACAAACTGCAACTGGCGCGTGACTTTCTCGCAGTCCTCGGCATTGATGAACTGTTCAAGCCCCGCGACATGGGGCATGTCAATCGTGACACGCAGCAAGCCACCGCCGGTACGCTCAATGTCGACCAGCTCGTAGCCCAGTCCCGTGACAGTTTGCCCAATCGTCTCTTGCAAAGCCATTCAGTTTTCAAATACCAGTCTGTAAAAACAAGCGCCCAAAAAAAATGGGCGGTGAAAACCCGCCCATTTGGTCGTGAAGAAGCTATTGTAATGCGCCTGACGCCCTGATTGCAAACAATTTTCGTGCCTGATTTCCCCGAATGCCCCATTAACGGCCCATCGCGCCTGTAATTATTTTTACTTAATGACGCAAATTCAGCACAAAACCGTCAGCTCTGCGCCACCAGCACCCGCGTATAGGGATGGTGCGGCGCGTCCAGCACCTTCTGCACCATGCCCGCCTCGACCACCTCGCCGTCCTTGATAACCATCACCTCATGGGCCATGGCACGGATCACGTCTACATCGTGGGTGATGAGCAGATAGCTCAAGCCACGCTCGCGCTGCAGGCGCTGCAGCAGCGCCAGCACCTGCTTCTGGATTGTCACGTCCAGCGCGCTGGTCGGCTCATCGAGTACCAGAAGACTGGGGTTGATGATGAGCGCGCGCGCAATCGCCAGGCGCTGGCGTTGCCCGCCGGAAAATTCATGCGGATAGCGCCGCAGCAAGCCCGGGAACTGCGCCTCAGCCATGCCCACGTCCGCCAGCGATTGGAGTGTGCGTTGCCGCCTTTGGGCGTGACTCAACGCGGCCTCATGCACCAGCAACCCCTCCTCGACAATCGCTTCCACGGTCATACGCGGTGACAGCGAGGAAAACGGATCCTGAAACACCACCTGAACGACCCGGCGAATGGCCTTGTTGCCTGCTGCCCGCCTGCTCCAGGAAAGGCCCGCCGCCTGCAACTCACCTGAAAAGGGGAGCAGGCCCAGGCAGGCCAGCGCCAGCGTCGATTTGCCCGACCCCGATTCGCCGATCACGCCCAGCGTCTTGCCGGGCGGAATACGAAATGTGACGTCCTTGACGGCGACAAATTCGGCGCTTTTGAACCAGCCCCGGAAACCGGGAATGCTCACCGGGTAGGCCACCCGCAGATGGCTGGCCTGCATGACGGGCGTGCTGCCAGCCCTTAAAACCAAACCCGCGCTGACGTCGTCTGCGGGATCACGCACCGGCCGGCTGTCAATGAGTTTTCGGGTGTAGGAGTGCCGTGGCCGGGCCAATACCTCAGCCACCAGCCCCTGCTCGACGATGTGGCCGTTTTCCATCACCGCAACGCGGTCGGCGAAGCGGCGCACCAGGTTCAGGTCGTGCGTAATCATAAGCACGGCCATACCGTTGCGGCGCTGCAGGTCGCTGAGCAAATCCAGAATCTGGCCGCGCAGGGTGACGTCCAGCGCCGTGGTTGGCTCGTCAGCCAGCAGCAGTTTGGGCTGGCAAGCCAGCGCCATGGCGATCATGGCGCGCTGGCGCTGCCCGCCGGACAACTGATGGGGAAATGAGCGAGAGCGTCGTTCAGCCTCCGGAATACCGGTATCTGCTAACAATTTAATAGCAGCCTGCGCAGATTCCAACTGGGCTAGCCCTTGTTTTAGTTGTATAACTTCGGCAATCTGCTCGCCCACGCTGAACAAGGGGTTGAGCGCGGTCATGGGCTCCTGAAAAATCATGGCGATGTCGCGCCCCCGAATGGAGCGCAATTCGCGTTCGGGCATGGAAAACAAATCCACCACGGGCCGCCCTGGCACGGAAAACAGCGCCTTCCCGCTGATCGCAGCGTTTTGCACCAGCCGCAGCAGGCTCAAGGCAGTCACCGTCTTGCCCGATCCGGACTCACCCACCAGAGCCAGCTTCTCGCCCGGCGCAATGGATAAATCGATGCCATGCACAATTTCCTTGCCGGCAAAAGAGACGCTGAGGCGCTCCACCTTCAGCAAGGGCGTGCTCACTGGTCAACCTTCCGCGGGTCGAGTGCATCACGCAAGGCGTCGCCCATGAAGGTCAGCAGCAGCAAAGTGACCACCAGCACGGCGAACGTTGACAGCGAAATCCACCAGGCATCGATGTTGGCCTTGCCCTGGTTCAGCAACTCGCCCAGCGAAGGCGTTCCCGGCGGCACTCCCAGACCCAGAAAATCCAGCGAGGTCAGCGCCAAAATGGCCGCGCTCATGCGAAAAGGCAAAAACGTCACCACCGGCGTCAGGCTATTGGGCAAAATGTGCCGCCACATGATCTGCAGGTTGCCCACGCCCAGGGCCCTGGCCGCCCGCACGTAATCCATCTGGCGATTGCGCAAAAATTCGGCGCGCACATAGTCCGACAAGCCCATCCAGCCGAACAGGCTGAGCAGCAGCAGCAGCAACGCCACGCTGGGAGCAAAAATGGCACTGAAAATAATCAGCAGGTAGAGCTCGGGCATGGAGCCCCAGATTTCCATGAAACGCTGAAACACCAGATCGGTCTTGCCGCCCGCATAGCCCTGAATAGCCCCGGTGATGATCCCGATCACTACGCCGATAACCGTCAGCGCCAACCCGAACAGCACACTCAGGCGAAAACCATAAATCAGCTGCGTCAGCAAATCTCGACCGCGGTCGTCGGTGCCCAGCAGGTTATCGCGCGAAGGCGCGGACGGATTGGGCTCCTTCGCAAAATAGTTGATGGTGCGCGGGCCATAAGGATTGGGCGGAAAAATCACCCAGTTGCCACCCTGGCTCAATTTCTCGCGAATGAAGGGGTCGAGGTAGTCGGCGGGCGTTTCAAAATCGCCATCGAAGGTTTTTTCTGAATAGTCCCTGACCAGCGGAAAATAAAGCTCGCCCTTGTAACGGATCACCAGCGGCTTGTCGTTTGACAGCACCTCCGCAAACAGGCTGAACGCCACCAGCGCACAAAACAGGATCAGGCTGACAAACCCGAGCTTGTTACGGCGAAAACGCTTCCATGCACGCCGGCCTGGGCTGAGGCTGACGGCAGGCCTGCTATCTTCAAGGCCGCTGCGGAACCGGCTCTGCCGGGCCGCTGGTGGCGCCCCCTCGGGGGGGAGGCGGCCGGAGGCCGCTTCGGGGGGGTCAATCAAATTTGACACGCGGGTCCACCCAGACATAGCATAGATCACTGACCAGCTTGGTCACCAGGCCAATCAGCGTAAAAAAGTAAAGCGTGCCGAGCACGACGGGGTAGTCGCGCCGGATCACGCTTTCGTAGCTGAGCAGGCCGAGGCCGTCGAGCGAAAACAGTGTTTCAATCAGCAGGGAGCCGGTAAAAAAAGCCCCGATGAAGGCTGCCGGGAAACCCGTGATGATGGGTATCAACGCATTGCGAAACACATGCTTCCAGAGCACTTGCCGCTCGCTCAGCCCCTTGGCACGCGCCGTCAGCACATATTGCTTGCGGATTTCTTCCAGAAACGAATTTTTGGTGAGCACCGCCGTCACGGCAAAGCTGCCCAGCACCATGGAAATGACAGGCAGCGTGATGTGCCAGAGGTAGTCGGTGATACGAGCGCCCCAACCAAGCGTTTCCCAGTTGGCCGAGGTCAGCCCGCGCAATGGAAACCATTGCAACTGCCCGCCAAACACCACCAGCAGCGCCACGCCGAGAACGAAGCCCGGGATCGCATACCCCACCAGCACGATCAATGTGGTGACAAAGTCAAAGCGCGTTCCCGCCCGCACCGCCTTGGCCACGCCCAATGGAACGGCAATCAGGTAGCTGATAAAAAAGGTCCATAGACCCAGGCTCGCCGAGACCGGTAATTTTTCCCTGATGAGTTGCCAGACATCCTTGTGCTGGTAAAAGCTGTTGCCCAGATCGAAACGTGCAAAGCGTCCCAGCATCTGGAAGAACCGCTCATGCACCGGTTTGTCAAAGCCGTAAAGCACCTTGATTTCCGCAATGCGCTCGGCGTCCACCCCTTGCCGCCCGCGGTAACCGGCGCCCGACGCGGCGGCCCGTTCACCGCCTGAATCGCGGCCCTGCAATTGCGCCACCATTTGCTCCACCGGTCCGCCCGGCACAAACTGGACCATGGCAAAGGTCAGCAGCAGGACGCCAAACAGGGTCGGAATCATCAGC
The DNA here is from genome assembly GCA_023259235.1 of Polaromonas sp. Classification (GTDB taxonomy): domain Bacteria; phylum Pseudomonadota; class Gammaproteobacteria; order Burkholderiales; family Burkholderiaceae_C; genus Polaromonas. Next base: position 8,371 of record JAHFQQ010000073.1, read on the forward strand.
AACAGACGCTTGAGGATGTAACTGGCCATGGTCAATCCATTCGTTCTAACTGCGGGAACGCCGGCCGCCGCGCCGGGCCGCCCCAAGCAAGGCCAGCCCCCTTGGGGGGCAGCGCAGTACGCGAAGCGACCAGCGTGGGGGTCATTTGCTCCACCACGTGCTCATGGCCCAGGTGTCAGGCTGGTAATACGGCGGAATGACAGGCGGCAGCACAAAGCGGCGCGGACGATAGCCGACAAAAAATTGGTCGCTGTAGTACTGCGGCACCGAGTAATAGCCATTCGTCAGCACACGATCGAGCGCGCGCATGGCAGCGCCGAGTTCAGGGCGGGTTTTTGCCGTCACCACCTTTTGCAGCAGTGCATCCACCGCCGGGTCGGCAATGCCCCAGACATTGGACGAGCCGGGCGTGGCCGCCGCCCTTGAGCCAAACAGTTCGAGCAATTCGCCGCCCGGCGCCGTGGTGCCGGGCAGGCGCAGCGTCGTGACCTCAAAATCAAAGGCATCCATCTTCTGCTTGGCCAGCGAAAAGTCCACGACACGGTAGGTCATGGTGATACCGAGTTTTTCCAGCGCTTTCTGGAACGGTCCGACAATGCGCACCAGTGAAGGCTGGTCGTTCAGAAACTCCATGGTGAAGGCCTCGCCCTGGCCATTGCGCAGCGCGCCGTCACGGTAAGTCCAGCCCGCCTCGCGCAGCAGTGCCTGGGCCTGTCGCAGATTGGCACGCAAACTGCCAGGCGGGGCAGTGCTGGGGGAAACCGGCACCGGACCAAAAACCGCGGGCTTGAGCAAGCCACGCAGTGGTTCGAGCAGGGCCAGTTCGTCCGGTTTGGGCAAACCTTCGGCGTGGAATTCGCTATTTGGAAAATAGCCGTTCACGCGTTTGTAGAGTCCGTAAAACAATTGCCGATTCATCCATTCAAAATCCATCGCCAGGCCAATTGCCCTGCGCACCCGCAGGTCCTGAAATTTCGGCTTGCGCAAGTTGAACACATAGCCCTGGAAGTCGCCCGGATTACGATTTTCAAACGCGCGTTTGACCAGTTCGCCCGAGGTGAACTGCTTGCCGGTGTACTGGCGCGCCCAGTTGCGCGAGATGAACTCACGCAAGAAATCGAATTCACCGGCTTTCAGACCCTCAAAGCGCGAGGTTTCATCAAGATAGATCTTGAAGTTGATGCGGTCGAAGTTGAACTGACCCTTGCGCGCTGGAAGATTGATGCCCCAGTAAGCAGGATCCCGCACGTAGGTGATGTCGCGGCCCATTTCCGGACTGGCGACCTTGTACGGCCCCGAGCCGATGGGGACTTCAGACACGATCTGGTCGAACGGCCTGGCCACGCCCGCTACTTTGCCCCAGTCGCGACTGAATACCGGCATGCCGCCCACCACCAGAGGCAGTTCGGGATTGGGCGTCAGAAAATCAAAGCGAACCACGCGTTCTGAAACGACCGTCACGCCCTTGACTTCGGCGTAAATCGTGCGGTACTGCGGCGCAGCCAGCTTGCTCGTGAGCTGCGTGTAGGAATGCAGCACGTCGGCCGCAAGCACTGGCGCCCCATTATGAAAACGAGCCTTTTCATTGAGATGAAAAGTTGCTGACAGGTGGTCGGCCGCCACCTGCACGTCGTCCGCCAGCAGTCCATAAGCGGTTGTCGGCTCTTCGAAATTGCCGGTCAGCAGGCTCTCCAGCAGCAAACTGGCGATGCCGTAGGGCGCCGTGCCGCGCAGCGTGAACGGGTTGAACTTGTCAAAGTTGGTGGGCCGGGTGGGCGGCACCATGCGAATCTCGCCACCCTTGGGTGCGACCGGGTTCACATAGTCAAAATGCGTGAAGCCGGGCGGGTACCTGATGTCGCCAAACTGCGCGTAGGCGTGCGCTGCCCAGACCGGAAAACCGCATGAAAGAACAATCCAGACAAAGACATGGCGCATGCGACAATTCTGCAAGATTTTTAATGGAGACCGTCACATGGGCTTTTTAACCGGCAAAAAACTATTGATCACGGGTGTGCTGTCCAACCGCTCGATCGCCTACGGCATTGCCAAAGCCTGCCACGCCCAGGGTGCCGAGCTGGCCTTCAGCTATGTGGGTGAGCGTTTCAAGGAGCGTATCACCGAGTTTGCCGCCGACTTCGGCTCCAGCCTGATTTTTGACTGCGACGTCGGCGACGACGCGCAAATCAGCAGGCTGTTCACGGACCTGTCCAAAACATGGCCCACGTTTGACGGCTTTGTGCACAGCATCGGCTTTGCACCGCGCGAAGCGATTGCCGGCGATTTTCTGGAAGGACTGTCTCGCGAAGGCTTCAGGATTGCCCAGGACATCAGCGCCTACAGCTTTCCAGCCATGGCCAAGGCCGCCCTGCCCTACCTCAATGACAAGTCCGCACTGCTGACGCTCACCTACCTGGGAGCCCAGCGAACCATTCCCAACTACAACACCATGGGCCTTGCCAAGGCCAGCCTGGAAGCCTCCGTGCGGTACCTCGCCGAGGCATTGGGCAAGACCAGGGATGGCAAAAGCATGCGCGTCAACGGCATCAGTGCCGGGCCCATCAAAACCCTGGCAGCCAGCGGCATCAAGGACTTCGGCAAACTGATGAGCATGGTGGCGGACGCCTCGCCGCTGCGCCGCAACGTGACAATCGAGGACGTCGGCAACGTCGCCGCGTTTTTGCTGAGCGACCTGGCCGCAGGCGTAACCGCTGAAATCACCTATGTCGATGGCGGCTTCAGCCAGACCGCCGGCGTAAGCCGTGACAGCCCGGCAGTGGCCTGATATTTGTAAATAAAGTGCCTGTAGCCCTCTATTTACAAGAGCCTATAGCTCCCGTTTAAATAGCAATATTCAAACCAGCTGATAATGCGACGACGTTTATTTCTGTCCTTGGCTAGCCTGCTCCTGGCTGGCTCTTCGCTGGTCCAGGCGGTTGGCGCAACACCGGTTCCGTCGCAGCAGCCCGCGCCCTCGCTGATGCTGGCCAATGTTTATCGCTCCGGCATCATCCTCGCCAACTACTGGGTAAGTGAAAAGCTCGATGGCGTACGCGGCTACTGGGACGGCGAAAAGCTGCTGACCCGTGGTGGAGCGCGGATAGTGGCGCCGGCCTGGTTCACCGCGGGTTGGCCCCAGGTGCCCATGGATGGCGAACTGTGGGCCGGCCGTGGCCAATTCGCCAAAGCAGTTTCCACGGTGCGCCAGCAGACCCCTGACGACACCGCATGGCGTGCCATGCGTTTCATGGTGTTCGACCTGCCCGCGCAGGGCGGGCCGTTCACCGAACGCATTCCGGCATTGCATGGGCAGGTCAGCCAGATTGACCAGCCCTGGGTGCAGGCGATGGCCCAGTTCAAGGTGCCAAACCACTCCGCCCTGCAAAACCTGCTGGTCAAAACCGTGAGGCAAGGCGGTGAAGGACTGATGCTGCACCGCGGCGCCTCGCTCTATCAGGGCCGGCGCACTGATGACCTGCTCAAGTTCAAGCTGCACGAAGACGCCGAAGCCCGCGTGATCGCGCATATTTCCGGCAAAGGCAAATATGCGGGCGTGCTAGGCGCCCTGCTGCTCGAAATGCCGGGCGTGGACGGCCAGCCCGGCCTGCGCTTCAAGGTTGGATCCGGGTTCAGTGACGAGCAGCGTCACAGCCCGCCAGCCCTGGGCAGCACTGTCACGTATCGCTTTCGCGGCTTGAACGACAGCGGCATCCCGCGGTTTGCCAGCTTCATGCGCGTGCGCGAAGATCCCTCGCTGTAACAATGGCCAGCAAGCAGCCTGGTCACTGCCTCGACAGCAGGCGGCTCCGGGTTATTTTTTCACGCAGTCAGCGTAATAGCGCCTCCTGCCCTTGGCGTCCTCCTGCTCCACCAGGCCGTGGATGTCGGTCTCAAAACCCGGACACTGGGCATTGAACTCACGGGCAAACTTGAGGTAATCAACAATCTTGCGGTTGAATACCTCGCCCGGAATCAGCAGCGGAATTCCAGGCGGATAGGGCGTGACCAGTCCGACGGTCACGCGGCCTTCGAGGTGGTCAATCTCGACCCGCTCGGTGGTGCGGTGGGCAATATTGGCGTAGGCATCGCTGGGCTTCATGGCCGGCGTCAGGTCACTCAAATAAACCTCGGTTGTCAGCCGTGCGATGTCGTATTTGGCGTACAGCGCATGAATATGCTGGCACAGGTCGGCCAGCCCCATGCGTTCGTACTTTGGGTATTTCTGGCAGAACTCGGGCAGGATGCGCCACATCGGCTGGTTTTTGTCGTAGTCGTCCTTGAATTGCTGCAATGCCGTCAGCAGGGTATTCCAGCGACCTTTGGTGATGCCGATGGTGAACAGGATGAAAAAGCTGTAGAGACCGGTCTTTTCCACAATCACACCGTGCTCCGCCAGGAACTTGGTCACGATGCTGGCGGGAATTCCGGTTTTGGCGAACCGGCCGTTGAGATCCAGGCCGGGCGTGACGATGGTCGATTTGATCGGATCCAGCATGTTGAAGCCGGTCGCCATCTGGCCAAAGCCGTGCCAGTTGTTGGCCCCGTTGCGGGCCGTCTTGGCGCTGCGCGACTCGCCCTTGATGATCCAGTCCTCGGCCAGGCCGATGCCCTCGGCCACAAGCTTGTCGGGCCCCCAGACCTTGAACCACCAGTCAGCGCCATATTCTTCGGCAATCTTGCGCATGGCCCGCCGGAAATCGAGCGCTTCGATAATGCTTTCCTCGACCAGCGCGGTACCGCCAGGCGGCTCCATCATGGCGGCGGCCACGTCGCAACTGGCGATGATGCTGTACTGCGGCGAGGTTGAAGTGTGCATCAGGTAGGCCTCGTTAAAGAGCGGGCGGTCCAGCTTGATATCTTGCGAGTCCTGCACCAGCACCTGGCTGGCCTGGCTGATACCGGCCAGCAGCTTGTGAATGGATTGCGTCGCATAGACCACCGCATTCTTCGGCCGGATACGGTTTTTCCCCATGGAATGGTAGCTGCCATACAACGGGTGAAACGCCGCATGCGG
>JAHFQQ010000074.1:0-2507 GCA_023259235.1 Polaromonas sp.
ACCGACGGCAGCCTCACGCCGATCGATCCGAAAACGGGCAAGCCCGGCCCGGCGGTCAAGGTGGACGACCCCTACAACATGTATTTCACGCCCGACGGCAAGGAAGCCATCGTGGTGGTGGAAGCCCATGCTCGGCTGGATTTTCGCGACGCGCACACGATGGCCCTCAAGTCGAGCCTGTCGGTGCCGCAGTGCAAGGGGATCAACCACGCCGATTTCTCGATCGACGGCAAGTTCGCGATCTTCACCTGTGAATTCGGCGGCAAGCTGGCCAAGATCGACCTGGTCAGCCGCAAGGTGCTGGACTACCTCGAACTCGACAAGAAGGGCATGCCGCAGGACATCCGGAGCTCACCCGACGGCAGGGTGTTCTACGTGGCCGACATGATGGCCGACGGCGTTTATACGGTCGATGGCGATAGCTTCATGAAGATCGGCTTCATCAAGACCGGCATCGGTACACATGGGTTGTACCCGAGCCGGGACGGCACGAAGCTCTATGTCTCCAATCGCGGCACGAACCGCATTCACGGCGCGCGGCGCGGCAAGGGCAGCGTCTCGGTGATCGACTTTGCCACGCGAAGGGTGCTGACGACTTGGCCGATCCCGGGCGGCGGCAGCCCGGACATGGGCAATGTCAGCGCGGACGGCAAGATGCTGTGGCTGTCGGGTCGCTTCGATGATGTGGTGTATGCCATCGACACCACCACCGGCGCAGTCAAGTCGATCAAGGTGGGCATGGAGCCGCACGGTTTGACTGTCTGGCCGCAACCAGGGCGCTATTCGCTGGGCCACACCGGCAATATGCGCTGACCGGACTGCCTACACCTTGATCTGGTCTGCGACCTGCCTGAGCTCACGCGCCATCGCGCTGGCCAGTGCCAGGCGCCGCAGTAGCCAGGGTGTGAGGTCTGTGGCCGCGAGCGGATCGGGTCGGGGCTGAAACGGCTGGCCCGCCACCACCGGACCAGACTCGACGGCACTCCCCGGCGCGGTTTGCGGGTCCAACAATTCCGCCTGAATGCGCCGTGACGCCTGCTCCAGCGCCGGAGCGGCAATGCTCATGTCGAGCTGTACGTGGCGCAGCAGCAGTGATTTGATGGCGGTGAGCTGGGCCAGCAACTGGTAGCTGCGCGCCTGCAGTGCCTCCAGCGCGTCGAGCGGCGGGCGCACCTGGCGCGGCTCGGCCATGGAGCGCTGGATCGCCAGCGTCACGGCCGCCAGGCTATCGTAGGCCTCGCGGCGCGACAGGCGCCAGGGCAGATCGTTGGTCTGCTCCCCGTTCAGCAGGGCCAGGGCGAGCAGGGCATGCTGACCTTGCGCCTTCACGCTGCGCCGCACCAGGGCAGGAATCTGGTTGCGTTCCCAGGCTGGCAGCACATAGCTGAACAGCCAGGCGATGGAGGCGCCGAGCAGTGTGTCGGCCAGGCGTTCGCCCATCGCCATGGTGGGGTGCAGGCCGGTAACCAGCATGTGCACCATGAGCAGCGCTCCGACCGTCGCGGCGGCCGTGGTGTAGAGGTAGCGGCGCAGCGCAAAAGCGTGCGCCAGGCCCTGGCTCAGCGCCACTACGAGCAATATGGTGAAGCCGCCCGGATGCATTGCCAGCAGCGCCATCACGAGCAGACAGCCCACCAGAGTACCCGCCACACGCGCATTGCGCCGCTGCACGGTTTGCGCCAGGTTGCCGCGCATCACGACGACGATGGAGAAGAGCACCCAGTACCCATGTCCTGGCCACGGCAGGTGCATGGCGACGAGATAGCCGGCGCCCACCGCCAGCGTGGCACGCATGGCGTAGCGCAGCGTGGGGGCCCGCCAGCCGAGTTGCCCCAGCAGCGGCTTCCACGACCAGGTCGTCGCACTCACGAACAGCTGCCACTGGGTGCGCACGGCAGCCTGCTCGGGCGCCGTCCCGCCACTCGCCAGCGCCGCCATCCGTGTGACTTCGTCGTGCAGATGCCCAATGCGGTTGGCCATGCTATGCAAGAGGGCCGCGGCATCGGGCTCGCCGGCGTTCAGCGCCAGCGGTTCCTGATCGGTGCGGATCGGCAGGGGAACCGCCCCGTGCAGCCGCTCGCGCAGGTCTGGCGCCGGGACGATGGCGCTGCGGGCGCGGCCCAGCAGCAGGTTCAGCGCGAGCTGTTCCAGCTGCGCTGCAATGGTGTTCAGGGCGCTGCGCAGCATTGGCAGCGTGGGGGCGCTGGCACTGGCGTGCTGGCTCAGCAGAACGTCCAGGTCCAGGTTGCAGGCGAGCTGATGGTCGCGCGCTTCCAGCAGGGCCAGCAGCATGGCTGCCAAGCGCTGGCGCTGCGGGGTGGTGGGAGATTCCAGCACCACGTCACGCGTGTTCTGCAGGTAGTCCGCCAGCGTGATCTGCTGCCCCAGCATGGTAGCCAGCAGTGCTTCGTGATCGGGCTCGGGCGCCAGGCGCAGCGCCTGGGTGCGCAGGATTTGTGCAAACGTCACCATGCATTCAGCCAGCATCTGGGCACGAAAGAGCGGGT
>JAHFQQ010000074.1:2517-13292 GCA_023259235.1 Polaromonas sp.
GCCGGCCAGGTACCAGCCGGTATTCATTGCGATTTGTTCGAGCGATGTGGCGGGCGGTGCCGCCACGGCGAACAGCATCGAGAACAGCATCGAAAAAGTGATGGGACCGCCGCGCTTGCCCCAGGCCATCAGCATGACGGACAGGAACGTGCCCGCGACCAGTACCAGCCCGAGCTGGACGACGTCATGCTGCACCAGTTGCACCAGAACGAACAGCGGCGCGCCCAGCAGCAGCGCGGGCAGCATCTGCGTCAGCTTGCGCCGGCGTGGTGCCGCGACGTCGGGCAGGCTGGTGATCAAGACCCCGACCGCGGCGCTGGAGACCGCGGCCACGCCGCCGAACGCAAACACGGCCAGCAAAATCACGAACAGTCCTACCGACACCGCGAGGCCGTTGGTCACGTACTGGCTGAGGGTGACGCGGAGCACCCTGTGCGTGGCCGCGCGAAGCCGGTCGGTCAATACGAGGGGAAAGGTCAGTTCAGGCGAGTTCCGGTTCATGATGTGCAGAGCACACTTTACCGGACTGGCGGGTCAGGACGCAGCCGGATTGGCACCGTCGAAGGAGGCAGGCACCTTGAGCGTCTGGCCCAGCGCGGCTTTTTCGCCAGCGCTGACAAACTTGCTGTACTTACCAAGGATCGGTACCAGGTGGCCGTAGATCTTCGGATTTGCGGCCAGGCATTCCTTCTGATCCATGAAGGCGCCCTCGCCCGCGAGGTTGCCGACCGCCGCCGGCATCGGTCACCAGCAGCGAGCCGGCCGCCACGTCCTAGGGCTGCAGGCCAACTCGACCATAGAGCGGCCGCATGAAGGCTAGCCTCCCAAGTATTGGCATTGGGAAAATTCGGGCAACTGTCATATCCTTTCTCAAGGTATCTGCCACGCGCGCGGCAGTGCGCCAGCTCCACCTACCCACCAGAACGCATGAGTTGGCTTCAGTGAATGACAAGCAAGACATTGAGCGTTCTCGTTGCTCTGGACAAATGCTAACGGGACATGGAGACATGCGAGAACCCCGGAGCGAACCTGGCGTGCTGCCTGGTCTTCACGGGCGCAAGTTGCACCCGGGCGCCCAAGGGAAACGATACTGTGGCATGGACTATTCGCAGGTGTTTCAATGGAGTAAAGCGAGTGGGTCGTTTGCATTGATCGGGCCCGTTGAATCAGGAGAGGTGATTTGCAATGCAGCCCTTCTTTGTCTTACATATGCCTGACGAATGGCGGTGTTTTAGAAGATTTCAGTTCAGGGTTTTCCAGTCTGTGAATATGTTTTCTGTAATGCTAAATTGGTGGCGTTTCGAATATGAAACATCAAGCCATTATTTTTAATGCCGTGTTTTTGTGGTTTTGATTGATGTCGCCGTGGCCCGATGGTCGGCAGATTTTCATCATCACAAATATTTGTAAGGTATCGGGTCCAATCTGGGTTTATTCGGATTGAAATAATCAACGAGGAAACACATGTCAAATTTTAAATCTCAAAAAGAGATGACACCTGTCATTTCACGTCGGGATGCTCTGCAACTGAGTGCAGGCACCTTGCTGACGGCTTTTGGCGGCGTGCAATGGGCATATGCGGCCGACAAACCTGCCATGGGTACCTGGCCCGAAGGGTCCAAGGGCAATACGGTGTATCTGGGTGCGGCCGTTCCCCTGACCGGCACCTATGCAGTGCAGGGCGCAGACGAGCTCAAGGGCTGGGAGCTGGCGGTCGAGCACATCAACACCAACCACCCGCTGATGAAGAAGCTTGCGCCCAAGGTGAATAATGGCGTGCTGGGCAAGAAGGTGGCGCTTGTGTCTGCCGATTCTGCTGCCAAGCCCAATCAGGCGCTGCAGGCAGAGCAGACCTTCATCGCCAAGAACAAGGTAATTCTGATGACCGGCTCCACCTCGTCCGCCGTGGCGGTGGCAATGAACAAGTTCGCCGATCGCGAAAAAATTCTTTACATGCCCGGAATCTCCGGTTCGAACGACACCACCGGCAAGGATTGTGTGCGTTACGGGTTCCGGCAGGGATTTTTCGGAGAAATGGCAGCCAATGCCATCGGTCCGGTGTTGGTGAAGAATTTCGGCAAGAACCGCAAGGCGGCCTTTATGACGCCGGACTATACCTATGGTCATACCACGACAAAATCGGTTGCGGATTATCTGATCAAGGAAGCCGGATGGACCATGGTGACAAATCAGGTTTCCCCATTGGGAACGCAGGATTTCAGCCAATATCTGACCAATATCGCCAATTCGGGCGCCGATTTCCTCATTAACGTCAATTGGGGACGGGATGCCGTGTTGTCGAGCCAGCAGGCCAAACAGTTCGGTCTGTTACCCAAGATGACCTTGGTGCTCCCCTACCAGATCCCATTCTTTGCCAAGGAAGCAGGAGTGGATATCAGCGCCGGGGTGTTTGCGGCCACCGACTTCTGGTGGACGCTGGAAGACAAATACCCGCTAGCCAAGATGTTCGTCGATGCGTTTTACAAAAAATACGGCTATCGCCCAGAGTGGGGCGCAGAAAACGCCTACGTCAGCTTTGCCCATTGGGCCCGCATGGTCACCGAGGCCGGCAGCTTCTATCCGCCCGATGTCATCAAACAGTGGGAAAAGGGAGAAGTCATTCCTTCGCTGCTGGGGGATTTCGCCTACCGGCCGCAGGACCACCAGTACCTGCACCCCGTGGTCATCGTTCGTGGCAAGGCCAAGAAGGACATGAAGAACCCGGAAGATTTCTGGGAAATCGTCGAAGTCGTTGCTGGCGACAAGGTGATCCAGCCGCCGGACGCCTTCGGTTGCAAGCTGGGCGACTACACCTGACCGAGATGCTGGTGCCGGTGCCCCTGCAGCCAAGGCGCTGTCGGGGTGCCACCAGCGCGTTTTCCTGTCTGAAAGCAGGGTTTGAGTCTCCTGATTGGTTCAGGGGTGGGTGGTTGTAGTTGTCTCAATCTTTGAATCCATTTGCGATGAGGGCAGGTCAGCGTGATTAATTGGGCTAATTTCATATCGCAATGTTTCAACGGGCTGGTGTTGGGGGCGCTGCTTGCACTGATCTCCTCCGGCCTGACGATCATTTATGGCACGCTGGGCGTGCTCAATCTTGCGCATGGCGCGATGTTCATGCTTGGGGGTTATGCAGGTTGGGTGGCTTTCACCTACACCGGTTCCTTCCTCGTTGCCGTGGTCGCCGGTTCGCTGTTCGTGGCGCTGGTCGGTATCGTGATGGAGCGGCTGATCATTCGCTACTTCTACACCCGGCCTCCGGAGGACCAGCTTCTCGTGACTTTTGGCCTGGGAATTGTTTTTGTCGAGCTGGTGCGCTTTGGCTTTGGGAGCCTGTCCAAGTCGGTGCCACCGCCAGCGCCGTTGATGGGCATCACGAACATGGGTTTCATGGTTTATCCGACCTATCGCCTGGCGTTGCTGGGCATCATCACCGTGGCGCTGCTTGCGCTCTACTTCGTACTGTACCGCACCCGTATCGGCATGATCGTACGCGCCGGCATCGAAGATTCGGTGATGGTCGATTCGCTGGGCATCAACGTCTACAAAATATTCATGCTGGTGTTTGGGATTGGCGCCATGGCGGCGGGCTTTGCCGGCATCATCAATGCGCCCGTGGTGTCCATCGCTCCGGATGTAGGTGAAGCTATTTTGGTGCAGACCTTCGTGGTCGTGGTCATTGGGGGGGTGGGGTCGTTTCCGGGAGCGGTGCTTGGTGGCCTGGTCGCAGGCGAACTCATCAGCCTGACGTCCATGGTCAATCCCGCCTACTCCTACGTGATGCTCTTCGTCGTGATGACGCTTGTGCTGGTCTTCCGTCCCCGCGGATTGCTTGGTGCCGTAGGCCGCGAATAAACAGGATCTCCAGTAATGCGCAGAAAATTTCCTTTCCTGGTCGAGACCCTGACGATTCTGGGTCTGGTTGCAGCACCGTTCGTGCTGCCACACCTTGGTTTCACGCCGACCACCATTAACCGCATCCTGGTGTGGGGCCTGGTGGGCATAGGCTTCGACCTGCTCTTTGGCTACACCGGGCTATTGTCGTTTGGACAATCGGCTTTCTTTGGCAGTGGTGGCATGTTCGCCGCCTATCTGCTGACGCAAACCCCGATGCAAAACACCATCGGAGCCTTGCTGATCGGGACAGTCGCGGCTGGCGTCATCGGCTTTTTCATTGGCCTGATTGCCCTGCGGCGCACCGGTATTTATTTCGCCATGATCACCGTGGCGATTGCCGAGGTGTTCTTTTTTGTCGAATTCAACCCGCTGTCAGACTTCACTGGTGGAGAAAACGGTTTGCCCGGCGTGCCTACACCCAACCTGAGCCTGGGTTTCACGACCATCGAGTTCAGCAGCAACATGGGCATGTACGGCTTCCTGGCGTTCTGGTATTTCGTCGGGCTGGTGATTGCGCTGCGCCTCGTGCGTTCTCCCTTTGGACTGGTGCTGCGCGCCATCCGGGAGAACCCGCTGCGTGCCCAGGCACTGGGCCACAACATCCAGCGTTACAAGTTGGCAGTGTTCGTGGTGGCCGCCATGTACGCGGGCTTTGCCGGAGGCTTGCTCAGCTTGATGCAGGGTTTCATGCCGCCAGACGCGTTCATGTTCTCCACCTCGGGCGAGATCGTCATGCAGACGGCCATCGGCGGCGCGGGCACCTTGTTTGGTCCCCTGCTGGGCGCGGCCGTATGGCTCTACCTGAGTGATTTTTTTCAGACCGTGCTGAAACTGGGCGCTACCTGGAGACTGATTCTTGGCATCGTGTTCGTGCTGCTGGTGGTTTTTTTACGGCATGGCCTGGCCGGCGCGATTTCCGACGTCTATCGCTGGGCGCGCCGCGGCAGGCAAGGGGCTCGGCCGCAATCTGTTGCTCCTGTAACCTACAAGCCGTTGGCTGCCAACCATGCAAAGATGGGACACAAGGCGACCAAGAGCAAGGAGGGGGTGCTGCTCTCAGCTAGCGGCCTGACCAAACACTATGGCGGCCTGGCTGCCAACAGCGATATCAACTTCAGCGTCGACCATGGCGAGATACGCGGCATCATCGGCCCCAACGGCGCCGGAAAGAGCACATTCTTCAAAATGCTGACCTGTGAGGTCGAGCCGACGTCCGGCAAGATCACCTTCGACGGCCGCGACATCACCAAAATGGGCGTCATCGATGCCTGCCAGATGGGCTTGACCAAGAGCTACCAGATCAACCAGCTGTTCGAGAAGCTGACGGTACGCGAGAACCTTGAGATCGCCGTGCTGGGCGTTGTACGCGGCAAGTTCAGGCTGGACATGTTCAAGCCCCTGCACAAGGTGCGCAAACTCGATGACCATGTGGAGGGCACGGCTGCGCTGGTGCACCTGTCCGAACGTCTGGATGCCCCGGTATCCGAGCTTGCTTATGGCGAAAAGCGCCGTCTGGAGATTGGGCTGGCACTGGCAACATCACCCAGCCTGCTGCTGCTCGACGAGCCCCTGGCCGGCATGAGTCCCCAGGAGCGCGTTGAAACGGTCGTACTCCTCAAGGCGATTGCCGAGGGCCGAACGCTGATCGTCATCGACCACGACATGGATTCCTTGTTTGAACTGGCCGGCAAAGTCACCGTGCTGCAGGAGGGGCGTGTGCTGGTCGAGGGCACGCCTGAGGAAATCAAGAACAACCCCCTGGTTCAGGAAGCCTATCTGGGCGGTGTTCACGAGGAGATGGTATGAGCCTGCTCGAAGTCAATGGTCTCAACAGCTATTACGGCGATAGCCATATCCTGTTCGATGTTTCGCTGCACGTGGAAAAGAACGAGGTCGTCGCCCTGCTGGGCCGCAATGGTGCAGGCAAATCCACCACCTTCAAAAGCCTGATGGGGGTGGTCAAGCCTCGCACGGGAAGCGTCAAGATGGACGGCGTGGAGCTGGCCGGGAAGAAGTCCCATTCCATTGCCCTGCTGGGCATGCAGCTCGTTCATGAAGAACGGCGCATTTTCGGCAGCCTCACGGTCGAGGAGAATATTATCCTGGCGGGATTGACCGCCCAAAAGAAATGGCCGCTCGATCGCATTTACGAAATGTTTCCCCGGCTCAAAGAGCGTTGCTTCAGCCGCGGAACGGACCTGTCAGGCGGTGAGCAGCAAATGCTGGCGATTGCCCGGGCATTGGTGCGTGATCCGAAGATCATCCTGCTCGACGAGCCGTTCGAGGGACTGGCACCAGTCATCGTGCAAGACCTCATGCGCATTTGCCGCGAGCTGGCGCAGGCGGGTCAGACCATCTTCCTGATCGAGCAGAACCTGGCAGCCACCCTGGCCTTGGCCAACCGCGTTTACATCCTGAACAACGGCCACATCGCCCACGAGAGCACCGCGAAGGAGCTTAAGGGTCAGCCGGAAATCGTGCAGCGCTATCTGGGTGTGTAGACGAAGCTTGCCCCTGCTTTTCGGAACCTGAACTCGAAATTAGCCATGTCCGAAGCTTACGTTGTGGGCCATATCACTGTCAGGGATACTGCAAAGTGGGATGAGTATCGAGCCAGGGTGCCGCAGACGCTGGAGCCATGGGGCGGAGAGCTGGTCTTTCGTGGCACGCGGGTGGCCTTGCTTGCAGGCGAATGCACACATCCGGACATCGTCGTGATCCGGTTTGCTACAGTGGCTGCAGCCGAAGGCTGGTTTTCGTCAGTGGCTTACCAGGCGCTTATTCCGATCCGGCTTCAGGCGGCGGACTTGACACTGATATCCTACGCAACCTGACGCGGCACGCTCTGCGCGGTGCATGCGCCACAATCCGTGCAGATTCACGATTTAACCCATTCATCATTCAAGGAGACACTGCATATGACTATCCTCGTCGCCTACGTTTCACGCCCCGAAGGCCGGGCTGCACTCGACAAGGCCATTGAAATTTCGAAGGAGCGCCAGGAGCCGCTGCTGATCGTGAACGCCGGCCCCGGCGGCCAGCAGGAGGATGCCTCGTTGGTGCCCGCGTATGAAGTCGAACAGATTGAAGAACAGATTGCTGCTCAAGGTATTCAGGGTGAATTCAAGCAGTTTGTCCGGGGCAAGAATGCCGTGGACGAAATCAACGACCTGGTCGAAACGCGCGATATCTCCATTCTCATCATCGGCCTGCGCAAGCGCAATGCTTTGGGCAAGCTCATTATGGGCAGCGTCGCACAGGATATCTTGATGACCGTACCCTGCCCGGTACTGTGCGTGAAAGCTGAAGGCGCCTGAGCCTGCGGGATTCCGTGTCACGCCGCTCCAGCATCGCCCAAGCATGCGCGAAACGCGAAACGACGTAACACGCTCCACTTGCAAAAAGAGCGTGCGCTTTATTGGCTTTGCTGGCCGCGCGTCCACCGGCGGCGCCAGCCCCGGCGCGTCGCTGCTCACGGCTACCGAATTGCTCACTCCCCCGCACCCGAAGCGCAGTACCACGACGTGGTGCGCGGCGACACCTTGTCGGCCATCGCCAAGAAGTACTACGGCGACGCGAGCAAGTACCCGAAAATCTTTGAAGCCAACAAGCCGATGCTGAGCGACCCGGACAAGATTTATCCGGGCCAGAAGCTGCGTATCCCACCGCTGTAAGATTTGGCTCTGCCGCCAAGGCAGAGCGCGCGCCAACCGCCGCGCCTTTCATCCCGGCTGAGAAATGAAAGCGGCAACCTCGGCGGATCCGGGCTCGGCAAGTTTTGCTGGAGCCCAAGACTGCAACTGATCGACGGGAATCTGCGCACCATGTCTGGCGATCGCACGGGCGCGTATGGGCTCGTACGCGTTTTAACCTCAACCACGCCGTTTGGCCGGTGCACACCTACTTGCTTCGCGTCAACGCCTTTCCGGAGTGGATGACGACTGCCGGCTCACCCGGGTGATGGTCGTTCTGTGTAATCGAGTACATCGTGTTGTCGGCGGTGGTCCCTTCCTTGTGGACACCCTTCACAGTGCCGTGACCTATGGCGCTGCGATTGTGCCGGGTGACTTTCGTGCCCGTTGGAATCGTTTCGAACGTTGCTTTCTTCGCTGTCGTCATGATGCTTCTCCTGCCTGGTCAGTAAATCCGCACTTGCGCATAATTTCATCGGCTCGGCTCATGATTTTGCCCGCGCCGCCACCAAGCGTCTGAAAAGCCGAAAGTATCGGTCGAAGGCGATTGTGTCTGTTCGGCAGCGTACGCATGGCGCGTTTCGGCCTGCAGTTGGCGCGTGGTATGTACTTTCATGATCTTGCCACTGACATGGCGACCTGGGAATGCCCTGTCGCTTGATCGCCGATCTTGAATTTCGCCATGCTGGATTACCTCTCAGACCGGCACCCGGCAGCTGAAGAACTCATGCTCACCTGTCAGATCTTGTGCATCGCGGCGCCCTTGTGCATGGCAATGTGCTCGGTCTTGTCGCTCCTGATTTCGTATTGCGGCTCTTCGGTGCTCGCGTGGTGCGTATAGCCTTTGTAGTCTGTGTCTTTCGTGTGCACTTTGATGATCCTGCCACTAACATGGCCGGCTTCCGAATTCCAGCGCACATGATCGCCCACCTTGAATTTCGTGGTCATGATTCCCTTGCTCCAGCAGCTTTCAACAAGGCCCTGGCGCGCGCACAGACATTGTCGACGGTGAATCCGTATTCGCGCAGCAGAGCATCGGCTGGCGCGGAAGCGCCGAACCGCTCCACGCCGAGCACATCGCCCCTGTCGCCCACATAGCGGTGCCAGCCCTGCACCGCGCCCAGCTCAACGGCCAGACGCGTGGGCACAGACGGCGGCAGCACGGCGTCCCGTTCGGCGCGCGGCAGCGCATCGAACAATTCCCAGCTCGGCATCGACACGCAGCGTACCGCTATGCCTTCCGCCTGCAGACGTTCGGCCGCCTGCAGGATCAGGCTAACCTCCGAGCCCGTGGCGATCAGGATGAGCGCAGGTTTACTGTGGGGCGCATCGCTCAGCACATACGCGCCGCGCCGCAGGCCGTCGGCCGTCGCGTAGCGGCTACGATCCAATGTGGGGAGATCCTGCCGGGTCAGTGCCAGCAAGACGGGGCGATCACGTGTTTCAAGCGCAACGCGCCAGGCAACCGCGGTTTCATTTGCGTCGCAGGGCCGGATCACGGTGAGCTTGGGAATTGCCCGCAAACTGGCCAATTGTTCCACCGGCTGATGAGTGGGACCATCCTCGCCGAGCGCGATGCTGTCATGGGTAAACACATGCACCACGTGCAGCCCCATCAGCGCGGCCAGCCGGATCGGTGGGCGCATGTAGTCGGAAAAAATCAGAAAGGTCGATCCATAAGGAATAAAGCCCCCGTGTGCGGCAAGGCCGTTGACGACGGCACCCATTGCGTGTTCGCGCACGCCGAAGTGCAGGTTGCGTCCGGCGTAACTCCAGCCACCGCCATCGGAGCCCTGTTCATCCTCGCCTTGCAGGGGCGGAGGATTAAGGTCGCCCAGGCCTTTCAAGGCCGTTTTCGTCGATGGGTCAAGGTCAGCCGAGCCACCCGTCAGTGCTGGTAGTCGGGGCGCAATTGCATTCATCAACTTGCCACCGGCAACGCGCGTGGCCATACCTTTGGCATCGGCGGGAAACACCGGAATGTCCGCATCCCAGCCCGGTGGCAGTTCACCGCTCGAACGGCTCTGAAATTCGCGGGACAGATCCGTGAAGGTCCTGGCATAGGCGCTCATGCGCTCGTTCCACGCCGCTTCATCACGCGCCCCGAGCTCCAACGCTTTGCGGAAGTGCGCCAGCGCCTCGTCGGGCACCAAAAAGTCCGGCTCCGTCGGCCAACCCAGCTTCTGCTTGGTCTTGCGTACATTGTCCGCACCGAGCGCCGAGCCGTGTGACTTGAAGCTGTCCTGTTCTGGAGAGCCATAACCGAGGTGGGTCCGAACCAGGATCAGCGATGGCCGCGCCGTTTCCGTGCAGGCAGCGCGCAAGGCTGCGTCGATCGCAGCCAGGTCATTGCCATCGGCCACGGTCACCGTATGCCAGCCATAGGCCTCGAAACGGGCTGCGCGATTTTCTGAAAAGGTAATGTCGGTCCCGGCGGACAAGGTCACGTAGTTGTCGTCGTACAGACAGGTGAGTTTGCCCAGCCGCAGGTGGCCAGCCAGCGAAGCCGCTTCCGACGCCACGCCTTCCATCAGGTCGCCATCGCTGACGATGGCCCATGTTCGATGATCCACCGGCGTGTGTCCATCACGGTTGTAACGCGCTGCCAGTTGCGCCTCGGCCATCGCCATGCCCACGGCATTGGCCATGCCCTGCCCGAGCGGGCCCGTCGTGACCTCGACGCCCGGGGTATGGCCGCGCTCGGGATGCCCTGGCGCCTTGCTGCCCCATTGGCGAAATTGCCTGATGTCATCCAGCGACAAGTCGTAACCGGTCACAAACAGCAGGCTGTACAGCAGCGCAGAACCATGCCCCGGCGACAGCACAAAGCGATCACGATCGGGCCACTGGGGGTTGCGCGGGTTGTACTTCAGGAAGCGGGTCCACAGCACGTAGGCCATCGGTGCGGCGCCCAGGGGCAACCCGGGATGGCCACTGTCCGCCTTTTGCACCATATCCACTGACAAAAAGCGCAGCGTGTTGATGCACTGCTGGTCGAGTTGGTCTGTCATGGTCAATCCTCGTTGTTGCGGCCCGGAGGATGTGTCAATGTCGCGCCAGTGCGGTATCAACCATCTTTTGCGCCTGCTGCGGGATCAAATGTAGATGATCCTTGTATTTAAAGCTCTCCACATGGCTTTTGTCAGCAGTGCCCGGTCAAAACCGGAACAAAATCAATTGGATAAC
>JAHFQQ010000075.1 GCA_023259235.1 Polaromonas sp.
TCACGCCCACCGACATGGTGGTGACGCTCTCGCACACCGGGTACATCAAGAGCCAGCCACTTTCGGAATACCGTGCGCAAAAGCGCGGCGGCCGTGGCAAACAGGCAACAGCCACCAAGGAAGATGACTGGGTTGATCAGCTGTTCATCGCCAACACCCACGACTACATCCTGTGTTTTTCCGGCCGGGGCCGACTCTACTGGCTCAAGGTATGGGAGGTTCCTGCCGGTTCACGCGGTTCACGGGGCCGGCCGATTGTCAACATGTTCCCCTTGCAGGAAGGTGAAAAAATCACCGTGGTTTTGCCATTGACGGGTGACAAGCGTAGCTTCCCGGCTAATCAATATGTCTTCATGGCCACCTCCATGGGTACCGTCAAGAAAACTGCACTGGATGAATTCAACAACCCCCGCAAGTCCGGCATCATTGCCGTTGACCTTGATGACGGCGACTTTCTTGTCGGTGCCGCGCTGACTGACGGCAAGCACGATGTGATGCTGTTCAGTGACGGCGGCAAGGCAGTGCGTTTTGACGAGAACGATGTCCGCCCCATGGGCCGCAACGCGCGCGGCGTGCGCGGCATGATGCTTGAAGACGGCCAGAGCGTGATTGCCATGCTGGTGGCCGAAGACGAACAGCAAAGCGTGCTGACGGCAACCCAAAATGGTTTCGGCAAGCGCACCTCGATCACCGAATACACGCGCCACGGCCGCGGCACCAAAGGCATGATCGCCATCCAGCAAAGCGAGCGCAACGGCAAGGTCGTTGCAGCAACGCTGGTTCATGCGGACGACGAAATCATGCTCATTACCGACACCGGTGTGCTGGTCCGCACCCGTGTCAGCGAGATCCGCGAACTGGGAAGGGCTACCCAGGGCGTCACGCTCATCGGCCTCGATGAAGGTTCGCAATTGAGCGGCTTGCAGCGCATCGTCGAAAACGATGCCACGCTCGACGAAGACGGCGCCGTGAGCGACGGCGAAAACGCCAAGGGTGGCGAAACCTCCAACCCGGAAACCAATTCATGAAAAAACTGATTATCACCATGGCAATGGCAGGGCTTGCCAGCCTTGCCTGGTCCCCTGCCATTCACGCGCAGACACCGGATCCGAAAATCGATTGGGCCAAGAAGGTTGTCGCGCTTCAACAAGGACCGGAGCTTGATCGGCTGGTCGCCCAGATTACCGGAAGATCAGCACAGGAGCTGATTGCCAAGTGGGCACCCAAGCTGGAAGCCAACGTGCCAAAAAGCAGTCAAAAAAAGGCATCCGAGGATCTCAACGCAGAGTTGGAAAAATATTCGGACGACGTCAGCCAGTTGATTGGCAAGCAGATCAGCAAGACCAGTGCCGATGTGCTGGTGCCCGCTTACGCCGAGCGTTTCACGCTGGAAGAGCTCAAGCAAATTGCATCTTTCTTTGAGTCACCAGCCATCAAGAAATACCAGAGCACAGCGCCGGAACTGGGATCCCTTTTTGTGCAAAAACTTCTCGATGCGTCACGCGCGGATGTCAGTGCGCGAGCCAGCCAGTTCGATGCTGTGGCGCTGAAAATTATCGGTACGACGCCTGCCGCCGCCGGAGCGGGCAAGCCGGCCAAGAAATGACCCGGCCCTACAATTTTTCGGCCGGCCCCGCCAATTTGCCCGAGGAGGTCTTGCGGCAGGCAGCCGATGAAATGCTGGACTGGCATGGCAGCGGCATGAGCGTCATGGAGATGAGCCACCGGGGCAAGGAATTTGTCTCCATTTACGAGCATGCGGAGGCTGATTTTCGTGAACTGATGGCGGTTCCGAAGCACTTCAAGATATTGTTCATGCAAGGTGGCGGGCTGGCGGAAAACGCCATCGTCCCGCTCAATCTCTCGCGTGGCGCATCGGCCGATTTTGTGGTGACGGGCAGCTGGAGCAGCAAGTCGCAAAAGGAAGCGCGCAAATATTGTGACGTGCAGATTGCCGCCACCAATGAACGCGGCGGCCACACCAGCCTGCCGCCACTGGCCAGTTGGAAACTGCGGCGTGATGCGCGCTATGTTCATCTGTGCACCAATGAGACCATTCATGGCGTGGAATTTCAGGAACTGCCCGACCTCAAGGCACTCGGAAGCGACGCACCTCTGGTTTTGGATTTTTCATCACATGTGGCGTCCAGACCGGTTGACTGGTCAAGGGTAGGCCTGGCATTTGGCGGAGCACAAAAAAATCTCGGGCCCGCCGGCGTGACGCTGGTGGTCGTGCGGGAAGACCTGCTCGGTCACGCGTTGCCCATATGCCCGAGCGCGTTCGACTACAAGACAGTGGCAGACAGCCAATCGATGTACAACACGCCTCCAACGTACGCGATTTATATAGCTGGCCTGACCTTTCAATGGCTCAAGCGTCAGGTTGAAGGACACCTGTCAGGCGTCGCAGCGATGGAACAACGCAATCGCGCCAAGGCAGAACTTTTATACAGCGCCATCGACCATTCCGGCCTCTACGTCAACGGCGTCAGCAAGGACTGCCGATCCCGCATGAACGTGCCATTTTTCCTGCGTGACGAATCCCGCAACGAGGCCTTCCTGGCTGGCGCAAGGGAGCGTGGCCTGCTGCAACTCAAGGGCCACAAATCAGTAGGCGGAATGCGCGCCAGCATTTACAACGCCATGCCGCTGTCCGGGGTAGTGGCGCTGGTTGACTACCTGCAGGAATTTGAAAAGAGGCACGCCTGACATGCCGGCCAATCTCGCCGATCTGCGCGTCCAGATTGATGCCCTGGACAAGGAGTTGCTTGTTCTTTTGAATCGCCGTGCGCTGGTTGCCGAGCAGGTCGGGGAGATCAAAAGGCGCGAAGGCACGCCTTTTTTTCGCCCGGACCGCGTCGCCCAGGTGATTGAACGGATACAGCAGGCCAATAGAGGCCCGCTCAAGAGCGAACATGTTGCTGCCGTCTGGCGTGAAATCATGTCCGCATGCCTGGCCCTTGAATCACCTGTGCGCGTGGCCTACCTTGGCCCGTCCGGCACCTTCAGCGAGGAAGCCGCCCTGCAGTTTTTTGGTGCCAGCATTGAACATGTTCCGTGCATCAGCATTGATGAAGTGTTTCGGGCCACCGCCGCGGGCAGCGCCAGCTATGGCGTGGTACCGGTTGAAAACTCCACCGAGGGCGTGGTCTCGCGCTCGCTCGACCTGTTTTTAAGCTCGCCGCTGCACATCGTTGGCGAACTCAGCCTGATGGTGCGGCACCATCTGTTGCGGCTGTCCGAGTCACTTGAGAACATCGAGGCCCTTTATGCCCACCCGCAAGCCCTGGCGCAATGTCAGGGATGGCTGAGAACGCATCTGCCCAATGTCGAGCGCCGTACGGCATCAAGCAATGCCGAGGGCGCTCGCCTGGCTGCAGGCAATCCAGCCTGGGCCGCCATCGCCAGTGATCGCGCGGCAGCTCAATTCGGGCTGTACACGGTGGCTCATGCGATTCAGGATGACGCCTTCAACCGCACTCGCTTTGCCGTTGTCTGCCTGCCGCAGACGCTGCCGTCGCCACCCGCGTCCGGCAAAGACTGCATCAGCCTGGTGGTATCCGTGCCCAACCGGCCTGGTGCCGTGCACGATATTCTGGTTCCCCTGAAAGCCCACGGGGTTTCCATGACCCGTTTCGAATCCCGTCCGGCCCGGTCAGGCGAGTGGGACTACTACTTTTATATCGATCTGCAGGGCCATCCATCGCAGGACCATGTAAAAGCCGCGCTGGATGATTTGCAGCGCCTCTGTGCGTTTTACAAGGTGCTGGGGGCTTACCCGGCAAGCGATTGATGCCGCAAAACAGAGATATCGGCGATATGCACCAAACCATACAAACCCTGGCAACACTCCATGTTTGAACAACTGGGTCTCATCGGCTGCGGCCTGATGGGCGGCTCCTTTGCACTGGCGCTCAAACGCGCTGGCCTGGTCAAACGCGTCGTCGGTTACAGCAAATCGCCCTCCACCACGGAGCGGGCTCGCCAGTTGGGTGTGATCGACGTGGAAGCACCTTCCGCGCTGCTGGCGGTCTCGGGGGCCGACATCGTGCTGCTGGCAGTGCCTGTGTCGGCCACTGAAGCGACGTTCAAGGCGATACGGCATCTGGTTGGCCCCGCTACGCTGATCATGGACGTTGGCTCCACCAAGCGTGACGTGGTGGACGCAGCCCGGCGCGTTTTGCGTGACCATGTGGGTGCGTTCGTGCCTTGTCACCCGATCACCGGCAAGGAACTTTCGGGTGTCGAGCACGCCGACGCGGACCTCTATTCCGGCAAGCAGGTGATTTTGACGCCGATTGAGCGCACTTACACGGTTCAGCTGCAAAAGGCCATTGATGTCTGGACGGCCCTGGGCTGTCATGTTGTCAAGATGTCGCCTCAGACCCACGATGCCGCCTTCGCGGCGGTGAGTCATTTACCCCACCTGATCGCGTTTGCCATGATGAACGGCATTTCAGGGCAGGAGCACGGCAAGGACTACCTGTCACTGGCTGGACCCGGTTTTCGCGACTTCACCCGGATTGCCGCGAGCGACCCAAAAATGTGGCGCGACATCCTGATCGCAAATCGCGAAGAACTTCTGGAGCAGTCCAGAATTTTCCAGCACATACTGCAGTCGCTCGAGCAACTGATTTCCAGCGGCAGTGGCGATGTGCTGGAAGTCCTGATTGAACAAGCCAGCGAGACGCGCGCCAACTGGCGCATGACTTCGCAAAAATCCCACAAATAAGTCCGGGTTCATGTTTGGCATCGAGTCCCTGGATATTCCGCCCCTGTCCAGGGCGGGAGGCACGGTTCGGCTGCCTGGATCGAAAAGCATTTCCAACCGCGTCTTGCTGATGGCTGCCCTGAGTCAAGGGCAGACCACGGTACGCGATCTCCTGGCCTCCGATGACACCGCCGTAATGCTGACGGCGCTCAGACAGCTTGGATGCAGCGTGAAACAACTGGGGGACTGCGCAGTCATCGGCGGATTGGGCGGCCGGCTCGTTCAGACCAGGGCCAAGCTCTTCATGGGCAACGCCGGTACCGCCATGCGGCCATTGACGGCCGCATTGGCGCTGCTGGGTGGAGAGTTTGAGTTGTCGGGCGTGCAACGCATGCACGAAAGACCAATTGGCGACCTGGTCGATGCGCTGCGGCAACTCGGATGCTCGATTCAATACCTTGGCAACGACGGGTTTCCGCCGCTTTGCCTGCACCCTGGCCGGGTTCCATTGAAGCTGGACCAGCCGGTCCGGGTTCGCGGCGATGTATCAAGCCAGTTTCTCACCGCCCTGCTGATGGCGCTGCCGCTCGTTGCCAGCCGCGACATCCATATTGACGTGGTGGGTGAGCTGATTTCACGGCCATACATCGAAATAACGCTCCGCCTGCTCAAGCGCTTTGGCATTGACGTTCAGCACCACAACTGGCAGCGCTTCACCATTCCGTCGGGCAGTCAGTACCAGTCGCCAGGTGAAATCCATGTCGAAGGCGATGCCTCATCAGCTAGCTATTTCATAGCACTAGGTGCAATAGCCGAGGGGATTGATGGCCAAAATGGCATAGAACTTCTGGGCGTCGGAGAGAATTCGATCCAGGGTGACATTCGTTTTGTGGAGGCTGCCCGCATGATGGGCGCGCAGATCGACAGCACAGCCAATTCGCTGCGCGTCACGCGCGGCCAGCCCGGCCAGGGCTGGCCGCTCAAGGCAATTGATCTGGACTGCAACCACATTCCCGACGCGGCAATGACGCTGGCCGTGATGGCGCTTTACGCCGACGGCACGACCACACTGCGGAACATCGCGAGCTGGCGCGTCAAGGAAACCGACCGCATCGCCGCGATGGCCTGCGAATTGCGAAAGCTCGGTGCCACGGTTGAAGCGGGGCCTGACTTCATCAGCGTCACCCCGCCGGGCCAGCCAGACGCATGGCAAGCCGCTGTCATTCAGACCTACGACGATCATCGCGTGGCCATGTGTTTTTCGCTGGCAGCGTTCAACCCGGCGCGACTTCCCGTCAGGATTCTCGATCCCAAATGCGTCGCCAAGACCTTTCCGGATTATTTCGAAGCCCTGTTCGCTGTCGCCCAAGCCGATGCCGCCAACATCCCCGTGATTTGCATTGACGGCCCGACGGCGTCTGGCAAGGGAACGCTGGCCGCCCAGGTGGCCCAGCGGCTCGGCTATCACTGCCTTGACTCCGGAGCGCTGTATCGTTTGAGCGCATATGCAGCCACACGAGCCGGCGTGGCACTGGACGATGGCGCTGGCGTGGCACGGATCGCACGCGCCCTGCCCGTGCGTTTTCAGGACGAGCGCATTTTTCTTGGTACAGAAGATGTGTCAGATGCCATCCGCACCGAGAAAGCAGGCATGGCCGCGTCCACCGTGTCAGCCCACCCCGAGGTACGCACCGCGCTTGTCGCCCTCCAGCGCGGTTTCCGGGCGTTGCCCGGCCTGGTGGCGGACGGTCGCGACATGGGAAGTGTCATTTTCCCTGACGCCCCACTCAAGATCTACCTGGTCGCCAGCGCCCGGCAGCGTGCCGAACGCCGATATAAGCAATTGATTTCAAAGGGAAATCAGGCTACAATAGTCGGCATTCAGCAAGATTTGGAGGCGCGCGATGCCAGCGACATGTCGCGGCAATCAGCTCCTTTGAAGCCTGCTGATGATGCCCGGCTACTGGACAATTCCGACCTGACGATTGAAAAATCGGTGGAATTGGTGATTGACTGGTGGCAAGGCACCCGGCCCTTCTGACCTCCGACGCGACCCCTTCTTGCGGGACGCCTGGGTCAGCAGGAATACTCACGCAACCCGCGGTCTGATTACTTATTTGACCGTTTAGTCCATACCAAACCGCCGCGAGCAGCTATAAAAACAATAGCAATTCCGCTATTGGAATCCTGTTCTGTGGATTAGGAAAATCATGTCTGAATCTTTTGCCGACCTGTTCAACGAATCGCTGCAACGCTCCGAAATGCGTACCGGTGAAGTCATCACCGCCGAAGTCGTTCGTATCGACCACAATCACGTGGTCGTCAACGCCGGACTCAAATCCGAGGCTTATATTCCCCTCGAAGAATTCAAGAACGACCAGGGCGAACTCGAAGTGCAGGTCGGGGACTTTGTCTCCGTGGCCATCGACTCCGTCGAAAACGGCTACGGCGATACCATGCTCAGCCGCGACAAGGCCAAGCGCCTGGCGTCCTGGATGAGCCTGGAAAAAGCCCTGGAATCGGGTGAATTCGTCACCGGCCAGACCAGCGGCAAGGTCAAGGGCGGCCTGACCGTTCTGGTCAACGGCATCCGCGCTTTCCTGCCCGGCTCGCTGATCGACACCCGCCCCGTCAAGGACTTGTCTCCGTACGAGAACAAGACCATGGAATTCAAGGTCATCAAGCTCGACCGCAAGCGCAACAATGTGGTGCTCTCGCGCCGCGCCGTGGTTGAAGCCAGCATGGGCGAGGAACGCGCCAAGCTGATGGAAACCCTGAAAGAAGGCTCCGCCGTCAAGGGCGTCGTCAAGAACATCACCGAATACGGCGCGTTCGTTGATCTGGGCGGCATCGACGGCCTGCTGCACATCACCGACATGGCATGGCGCCGCGTGCGTCATCCGAGTGAAGTAGTCACTGCCGGCCAGGAAATCGTGGCCAAGATCCTGAAGTTCGATACCGAGAAAAACCGTGTATCGCTGGGTCTGAAGCAGATGGGAGACGACCCCTGGATGGGCGTGAACCGCCGCTACCCGCAAGGCACCCGCCTGTTCGGCAAGATCACCAACATTGCCGACTACGGCGCGTTTGTTGAACTCGAGCCCGGCATTGAGGGCCTGGTGCACGTTTCTGAAATGGACTGGACCAACAAGAACGTGGCCCCAAGCAAGCTCGTGGCACTCGGTGACGAAGTCGAAGTCATGGTCCTGGAGATCGATGAAGACAAGCGCCGCATCAGCCTGGGCATGAAGCAGTGCAAGGCCAACCCATGGCAGGAGTTTGCCGTGGAAACCAAGCGCGGCGACCGCGTCAAGGGCCCGATCAAGTCGATCACCGACTTCGGCGTCTTTGTTGGCCTGGCAGCCGGCATTGATGGCCTGGTACACCTGTCCGACCTGTCATGGAACGAGCCCGGCGAAGCCGCCGTTCGCAACTACAAGAAGGGCCAGGAAGTCGAAGCCATCGTGCTGGCGGTCGATGTGGACCGCGAGCGTATCTCGCTGGGCATCAAGCAGCTCGATTCCGACCCGTTCACCACTTTTGTCACCATCAACGACAAGGGCGCGAGTGTGACCGGCAAGGTCAAGACCGTTGACGCCAAGGGCGCCGAGATCGATCTGGGCGACGACATCATCGGTTACCTGCGCGCCAGCGAAATCAGCCGCGACCGCGTTGAAGACGCGCGCAACGTCCTGAAGGAAGGCGACGAAGTCTCCGCCGTTGTGGTGAACGTGGACCGCAAGACCCGCAACATCCAGCTGTCGGTCAAAGCCAAGGACAACGCCGACCAGCAGGAAGCCATGGCAACGCTCAGCCAGCAGTCGTCGCGCGAAAACGCAGGCACCACCAGCTTGGGCGCCCTGCTGCGCGCCAAGCTCGACAACAACGAGAAATGATGTTCTTGTGGGACAGACCACATGACGCGGCCATGCCGCCCATGTGCTCCGTCCCCAACTGAACAGTCTGTAATGACCCGAAGCGAACTTGTCGAAGAACTGGCAGCGCAATTTAGCCAGTTGACTCACCGCGACGCCGAATATGCCGTCAAGACCATTCTTGACGCCATGAGCGACGCGCTGGTGCGCGGCCACCGGATCGAAATCAGGGGCTTTGGCAGTTTTTCCATCAGCCGGCGTCCGCCCCGCACAGGACGCAACCCCCGCTCTGGCCAGAGCGTGGACATCCCTGAAAAACGGGTGCCCCATTTCAAACCAGGCAAGGCGCTGCGCGAAGCGGTCGATGCACGAACCCGGGAACTGCTGGCCACAACGGATTGCAAGTAAGGTATTCCGGTTTCCCCATGATGGGCTGGCTACAATCGCCAAGCCACCAGGAGGATTGCAAGTGAAATACCTGATGTGGCTGCTCAAGGCAGCCATTTTTTTTACCCTGTTTGCCTTTGCGCTGAATAACCAGCAGACAGTTGCCGTGCATTTCTTTTTTGGCACCTTGTGGCAGGCGCCTCTGGTGCTGGTTGTTCTGATCGTCTTTGCCTGCGGACTGGCACTGGGGATTTTTGTCATGATGCCGCGCTGGTGGAAAAAGCGCAGGGCAGCGCAACCGCACGCTTCGGAGTTTTCGCCCATCCTGACTTCAACACGCCAGACTGACAACGCCACCGCGTCTCGCCATGGACTTTGATTTCACCTGGGTTTTGCTCGGGTTTCCGATTGCATTCACGCTGGGCTGGCTGGCCTCAAGGCTTGATCTCAGACAACTGCGCATCGAGAACCGTCAGGCACCAAAAGCGTATTTCAAGGGCCTGAACTTTCTGCTCAACGAGCAGCAGGACCAGGCCATTGATGCCTTCATCGAAGCCGTGCAGAACGACCCCGACACCTCCGAGCTGCACTTTGCGCTTGGCAACCTGTTTCGCCGACGCGGCGAGTACGAGCGCGCCGTCAGGGTGCATGAGCATCTGATGCAGCGCGGCGACCTGACGCAACCGGAACGCGACCGGGCGCAGCATGCCCTGGCGCTCGATTTCCTCAAGGCAGGCCTGCTTGACCGCGCCGAAACTGCACTGCGCAAACTCGAAAATACTCCGTTTGAAGAAGAAGCCCGGCTTGCACTGCTCTCCATTTATGAACGTTCCCGCGACTGGGCCAATGCCACGGATATCGCAGCCCGGCTTGGCAATTCCAGCCACGGCAGTTTCAGCACCCGGCAGGCGCATTACCTGTGCGAGCAAGCCAGCACGGCGGCGGCGGCTGGCGATACCGGCAAGGCGCTCCATGCCCTGCTTGACGCAGTGGCCATGGCACCCACTTCGGCCCGTCCGCTGCTTGACCTGGCCAAGCTGCAAAGCCAGTTGGGTCAATCCCAGCAAGCCCTGCAAACCCTGCTCAAGCTGGAAAAAACTGCGCCGCAGGGCTTGCCGCTGGCCGCCAGCCTGCTCGCCAACCTCGCCCAAAGCAGCGGCCAGCAGCCAGCCGCATTGGCGATTCTGAAGGCCTGCTACACGCAAGTACCCTCCATCGACGTGATTGAAGCCATCGTTAAACTCGAAAATGACCCGGCCTCGGCCCAGCAATGGTACCTGCATCACCTCGAGCGCCAGCCCTCCCTCGTGGCAGCCGACAAATGGTTTGCCAGTGAAAAATTCGAAAATGAAAACTGCCATGCACTGGTGCAGCGTGCGCTTGACCAAGCTGCCAAGCCGCTGATGCGCTATCGCTGCGCGGCCTGCGGATTTGAGACAACCCAGCATTTCTGGCACTGCCCCGGCTGCCAGGCCTGGGATAGCTACCCGGCGCGACGGATTGAAGAACTCTGACGAGATGACCCCGCAACCAACCCCAGAAAAACTATCCCTGGCCCGCGTTCTGGTGGTGGGCGACAGCATGCTGGACCGCTACTGGTATGGTGCGGTAGACCGCATCTCGCCCGAAGCGCCGGTCCCGGTGGTTCGCGTCACGCGCACCGAAGAGCGCATGGGTGCTGCGGCCAATGTCGCCGGCAACATCGTGGCACTCGGCGCCAGGGCTTCCCTGCTGAGCGTGATGGGTGACGATGAGGCCAGCCACCGGCTGCAGGCGCTGGTGGCCCAAACCGGCATCACACCCCACTTTGGCCGCGATGCGAATCTGAAAACCACTGTCAAGCTGCGCGTCATCGGGCGCCAGCAGCAGTTGCTGCGCCTTGATTTCGAAAACACCCCTGAAAACGAAGTACTGGCCTCACAGTCCGCCACCTTTGAAAAACTGTACCCGCAACATGACGCGGTGCTGTTTTCCGACTACGGAAAAGGCGGCCTGGCGCACATCGTGCTGATGATTGCCATGGCGCGCGCCGCCGAAAAGGTGGTGCTGGTCGATCCGAAAGGATCGGACTATGCACGTTACAGGAATGCCAGCGTCATCACCCCCAACCGCAGCGAACTCGAGCACGTGGTTGGCCCCTGGAGCGATGACGCTGAGCTGCGCATCAAAGCCCACAATCTTCGCAGCGCCCTTGGAGTGCAAGCCGTGCTGCTGACGCGCAGCGAAGAAGGCATGACGCTGTTTGACGCCCAGGGCGAACTGCACGTGCCCGCGGTGACGCGTGAGGTATTCGACGTCACGGGCGCTGGCGATACCGTGATTGCCACGCTTGCCGCGATGACAGCCGCTGGCATGAGCCTGCGCGAGGCGGTGCCCGTTGCCAACCGCGCAGGCGGCATCGTGGTCGGAAAGTTCGGAACCGCCAGCGTCACTTACAGCGAGCTTTTCGCTGCAAAATAACGCCTTCAGCGCATCACAACCCCAGGAACTCCGCATGAAAATCGTGGTCACCGGCGCCGCCGGCTTCATTGGCAGCAACCTGGTCAAGGGACTCAATGCCCGCGGCATTGACGACATCATTGCGGTCGACGACCTCACCAGCGGCGACAAATTCTGCAACCTGGCCGACCTGCAAATAGCCGACTACGTAGACGTCGATGACTTCTACGATCTGTTTGCCGAAGGCGCGTTCGGCCAGGTCGAGGCGGTATTCCACGAAGGCGCCTGCAGTGACACCATGGAGCCCGACGGCAAGTACATGATGGACAACAACTACACCCTTTCGTGTGAATTGTTTCATGCCTGCCAGGACCAGGGCACCCGCCTGCTTTACGCTTCATCGGCAGCCACCTACGGCGGCTCCAGCACTTTCAGCGAATCACCGGCATTTGAACGCCCTCTCAATGTCTACGGCTACTCCAAGCTGCTGTTTGACCAGCGCATGCGGCGCGAGCTTGGCACGCAATTTGAAAATGCCGCCACCCAGGTCGCCGGCTTCAGGTATTTCAACGTTTACGGCCCGCGCGAGCAACACAAGGGCCGCATGGCCAGCGTGGCATTTCACCAGTTCAACCAGTTCCAGGCCGAAGGCAAGGTCAAGCTGTTTGGCGAATACGGCGGCTACAACGCCGGTGGCCAGATGCGCGACTTCGTCTTCATCGACGATGTGGTGGCGGTAAACCTCTGGTTTCTGGATCACCCTGAAACGTCCGGCATCTTCAACCTCGGCACTGGCAAGGCGCAGCCTTTCAACGACGTGGCGCTGGCTGTCGTCAACGCATTGCGCAGGCAGCCTGACGACGGCATGCTGACACTGGAAGAGGCCGTGCATGGCTGCCTGATTGAATACATTGATTTTCCCGCTGCCCTGGTCGGCAAATACCAGAGCTACACCCAGGCCGACCTGACGGCCCTGCGCGCGGCCGGCTGCCAGCAGGTATTTGCCGATGTACAGACCGGCATCGTGGCTTACATGAAATGGCTGAGTGCCGCCCGGAATCAGGTGAGAAACTAGGGTTTCCCCTAAAATGGCGGACCCGGTCAACTTACCGGGACCCGAGCCGTTACTATGAACGGCATCCTTATTCGCAAGGATGGCTCATTCCTTTTACTCAATCCAATATCCGAGGAGTTTTTTCATGTTCAAGAAATTGCTGGCTTTTTTCGCCGCCATGTACGTGGCAATGTCTTTTGCCGCCGTTGATGTCAACAAGGCTAGCGCAGCCGATCTGGATGGCCTCAAAGGCATCGGCCCCGCAATCTCGGGCAAGATCATCGAAGAACGAAAAAAGGG
This sequence comes from Polaromonas sp., assembly GCA_023259235.1. Classification (GTDB taxonomy): domain Bacteria; phylum Pseudomonadota; class Gammaproteobacteria; order Burkholderiales; family Burkholderiaceae_C; genus Polaromonas. Next base: position 12,767 of record JAHFQQ010000075.1, read on the forward strand.
CGACTTCAAGGACTGGAACGACTTCATTGACCGTGTCAAGGGCGTTGGTCAAAACAACGCGGCCAAGTTCTCCGCGGAAGGCCTGACGGTCGGTGGCGCTGCCTTCAAGGGGGCCGCCGCTGGCCCGGCCGCAGCCAGTAAAAAGGACAACAAACCAGCCGCAGCTGCAAAAGCCAACGAGAAGCAAACAGATGCCAAGCCAGCCGCTGCCGTAGCGGCTGCACCGGTTGCCGCAGCCGAGAAAAAAGATCCCAAGGCCGAAGCAAAAGCCAAAGCGGATGAGGCCAAAGCTAAAAAAGCAGCCGACAAGAAAGCAAAAGCGGACGAAAAGAAGAAAGCGGCCGAGGAAGCCAAGGCCAAGGCTGGTACGGCAAAATCAGCCGCCAGCGCCGCCAAGAAATAATCCGCGCCTTCATTCCCAAGAACCCGCCTTTCCGGCGGGTTCTTTGTAGGTGTTTCTGGCGTCAGCCCTTATGTATAAAGCCGCTCAAGCTATCAGATAAGGAGCAT
>JAHFQQ010000076.1 GCA_023259235.1 Polaromonas sp.
CGGAATCGGCTGCGTGCTGGTGCCTACTTCCAGCGCGACCTCATGGTTTTGCAGCAGCAACCGGAATTGCTCCAGGTAATAGTGCCCATAAAGGTCGGGCCGGGTCAGCGTGGTTTCAAAGTGGCCCGGGCCGGCCACAAAGCCGTAACTCAGCTGCAGGATATCGGGTGTTTCAAGAATCGCACGGGCCACGGTTTTGGTGTGGATGCGCACAAACGGGTAGCAGGCACGCACATGGCCGGGCAGGGTTTCACCCGCCACGTAGCGCTGCATGGCATCGCGCAGATGGGCAATCTGCAGCTCATAGATCAGCCGCACCTGCGCCAGCGCGGCAGCAGGGTTGGTGTAGCGGGTGGGAGCAATGAAGGTCGGAAGGAGGGGCATGGCCTGGCTTATCTGCTGATGGGCTCGCGCATTGTCACAAATTCTTCGGCGACGGTGGGGTGAATGCCGACGGTGCCGTCAAAAACTGCCTTGGTTGCGCCGGCTTTCAGGGCCACGGCAAAGCCCTGGACAATTTCGCCGGCGTCCGGCCCCACCATGTGCAGGCCGACCACGCGGTCGGTCGTGTCGTCGACCACCAGCTTCATCAGCGTGCGCTCGGTGCTGCCGCTCAGCGTGTGCTTGAGCGCCTTGAAGTCGCTGCGGTAGACGCTGATTTTGCCGAACTTTTCGGCGGCGTCCGCCTCGGAGTAACCGACCGTTCCGATGTTGGGATGGGTAAACACCGCCGTCGGAATGAAGTCGTAGCTCATGCTGCGCGGCTTCTTGCCGGCGGCCGGACCGAACAGATGATCGGCCACCACCATCGCTTCGCCCAGTGCCACGGGAGTAAGCTGGATGCGCGCGGTCACGTCACCGATGGCGTAGATTGACGGAGTCGAAGTCTGGTAGCGCTCATTCACCTCGATCGCTCCCGCCTTGCTCCGCGTGACGCCAGCCGTTTCCAGGCCCAGGCCGTCGGTCATCGGGACCCGGCCGGTGGCATACAGTACCGCATCGACACTCAGGAGGCTGCCGTCGCGCAGCCGTACGTGAAGGCAGTCGCCCGCGCGTTCGATGGCAGTCAGGTCGGTGTTGAGGTGCAGCGTAACGCCGGCCTTGACCATTTCGCTGGATATGAACGAGCGCACATCGCCGTCAAAGCCGCGCAGCACCTGTGCGCCGCGGTAGAGTTGCGTGACTTTTGCACCCAGGCCGTTGAAGATGGAGGCGAATTCGCAGGCGATGTAGCCGCCGCCTACGATCAGCAGGCGCTGCGGGAAGGGCGACAGGTCGAATATTTCGTTGGACGTGATGGCGTGCTCGCGGCCAGGAATGTCGGGAACGCTGGGCTTGCCGCCAGTGGCGAGCAAAATGTGCCGGGCACTGAAGCGCTGGCCGCCGACATCAACCGCGTGCTTGCCCGCCAGCGTGGCCCAGTTCTCGATGATCTGCACGCCCGCGCTCTTGAGCAACTGCATGTAAATGCCGTTAAGCCGTGAAATCTCGCGGGCGCGGTTGCCTTTGAGCGCTTCCCAGTCCAGCGTGGGCGCTTCGCCAATCCAGCCAAAGCCATGCGATTGTTCAAAGCTTTCGGCAAAGTGTGCGGCGTAGCTATACAGCTTTTTTGGAATGCAGCCCAGATTGACGCAGGTGCCGCCCATGGCCGCAACCTCTGCCAGCGCCACCCGTGCTCCGCGCTGTGCGGCCATGCGGGCGGCGCGTACGCCGCCGCTACCGCCGCCGATCACGAAAAGGTCATAGTCAAAAGCTTGCATGTATTTTCCTTTGCTGTCCGACCCCGATTGTGCTGTTTTTGGATGAGCCGTGGGCAAACGCCCTGCATTGCGCGGGATGGAGACCGCCGCCGATAATCGTGGCATGACTTCTTCCTCTTCCGGGTTTGCCTCCTTGTCCCTGCCAGCCCATGTGTTGGCCAACCTGCAGCAGCTCGGCTACCTGCGCATGACCCCGATCCAGGCTGCCGCCCTGCCGGCTGCCCTGCTTGGCAAGGACCTGATTGCCCAGGCCAAGACCGGCAGCGGCAAGACCGCCGCCTTCGCGCTGGCGCTGCTGGCCAACCTCAACGCCCGCCGTTTCGCGGTGCAGGCCATGGTGCTGTGTCCGACGCGCGAACTGGCCGACCAGGTCACCATCGAGATCCGCCGCCTGGCGCGCGCTGAAGAAAACATCAAGGTGGTCACACTCTGTGGCGGCGTCGCCCTGCGCCGGCAAATTGCCAGCCTGGAGCACGGCGCGCATGTCGTGGTCGGCACGCCGGGCCGCATCATGGACCACCTGGCGCGTGGCAACCTGAATCTGGAAGCTCTTAACACGCTGGTGCTCGACGAGGCCGACCGCATGCTCGACATGGGTTTTTTTGACGACATCGCCACGGTAGCCAGGCAGTGCCCGCAAGAGCGGCAAACCGTGCTGTTTTCGGCGACCTACCCGGAAGGCATCGCCAGGCTCAGCCAGCAGTTCATGAAGAGTCCGCAAAGCATCGCGGTGCAGGCGCAGCACGAGAAAAGCAAAATCCGCCAGCGCTGGTACGAGGTACCGGACAGCGACCATGACGAAGCGCGCCTGAATGCCGTGGGCTTGGTGCTCAAGCATTACCGACCGGCCAGCACGCTGGTTTTTTGCAACACCAAGTCGCAGTGCCGTTCGCTGGTAGCGCTGCTGAAAAGCCAGGGCTTCAGCGCGCTGGCGCTGTATGGCGAGCTGGAGCAGCGTGAGCGCGACCAGGTGCTGGTGCAATTTTCCAACCGCAGCTGTTCGGTGCTGGTGGCTACCGATGTGGCGGCGCGCGGTCTGGATATTGCGCAGCTGGAGATGGTCATCAATGTCGATGTGACGCCCGATGCCGAGGTGCACATTCACCGCATCGGCCGCACCGGTCGCGTCGACGAGGAAGGCTGGGCCATCAGCCTGGCCAGTCTGGACGAGATGGGCTCGGTCGGAAAAATCGAGCAGTTGCAAAAAGCCGAGTCCGAATGGCATCCACTGGCCGAACTCACGCCCGCCAGCCAGGAGCCGCTGCTGCCGCCAATGGCCACGCTGCAGATAGTCGGCGGTCGCAAGGAAAAAATCCGTGCGGGCGACGTACTGGGCGCCCTCACCGGTGAGGCCGGTTTCACGCGCGAGCAGATCGGCAGGATCAATGTGAACGAATTTTCAACCTATGTGGCGGTGGACCGCCACATCGCAGCGGAGGCCCTGCGCAAGCTGACGCAGGGCAAGGTCAAGGGGAAAAGCGTCAAGGTGCGGCTGCTTGACGATGCCTGCTGAAGGATCGCAGGCATGTCATTTTTTATAATAAAAACAGCACCCAGCCCCTGCCAAAAGGGTAGGATACGCTACGTTAGTTATAGCAATTAGGTAGCTGGCTGCCGGCTTTCGCCTGATGTCTCATGATTGCGTGGAGACACCCTTTGCAGCAGACGCCTGACGGCGACGCTCGCGAAAGGCCTGCAACTCGCCCACCACGCCCTTGCGGAAGGCCATCACGCAGACGACGAAGATCACGCCGATGATGACATTGACCCACGAGCCCACCTTGTCGGCCAGCAGGTCCTGCAGGGAAACCACGATGCCCGCGCCGAAGACCGGGCCAAAGAACGTGCCCATGCCGCCCAGCAGCGTCATCAGGATCACCTCGCCTGACATGGTCCAGTGCACGTCGGACAGTGTGGCAAAGCCCATGACCAGCGTCTTGAGCGAGCCTGCCAGCCCGGCCAGCGCGGACGACAACACAAACGCCAGCAGCTTGTAGCGGTCCACCTCGTAGCCCAGCGAAATCGCGCGGGGCTCATTTTCACGAATCATCTTGAGCACCTGGCCAAATGGCGAGTGCACGATGCGCGAGATGAACAGGAAGCACAGCAGAAAAACTGCCACCACGAAGTAGTACAGGGCGGTGTCAGACTTGAGCGGGAGCAGGCCAAGCAGATTTCCCCGCGAGACCCCCTGCAGGCCGTCTTCGCCGCCGGTAAAAGGCGCTTGCAGGCAGACAAAATACACCATCTGCGCAATGGCCAGCGTGATCATGGCAAAGTAAATCCCCTGGCGCCGGATGGCGACGAGCCCCACGACCAGGCCAATCAGTCCGGCGCCTGTCGTGCCGGCCAGCAGGCCCAGCTCGGGCGTCCAGTGCTGCGACTTGATGAACCAGCCGGTAATGTAGGCGGCCGAGCCAAAAAAGGCGGCATGGCCAAATGACAGCAAACCAGTGAAGCCCAGCAGCAAATTGAAGGCGCAGGCAAACAGGGCGAAGCACAGCAGCTTCATGACAAACACCGGATACAAGCCGATAAAGGGTGCGAGCAGCAGCAGCGCCAGCAAAACCAGATAGGTCGCGCGGATAAGGTTTTGAGATTTCATTCGGGTTTCCATAGAGCCAAAGGCCGCAGCGCCGGGCCGCCCCAAGCAAGGCCAGCCCCCTCGGGGGGCAGCGAAGTACGCGCAGCGACAAGCGTGGGGGCCATTACTTCAGGCTTCCTTGCCAAAGAGGCCCGCTGGCCTGACCATGAGCACCAGGACCATGATGACGAACACCACGATATTGGACGCTTCGGGGTAGAAAACGCGCGTCATGCCTTCAACCAGCCCGAGCCCCAAACCGGTGATCACCGATCCCATGATCGAGCCCATGCCGCCAATCACCACCACGGCAAACACCACGATGATGAGGTTTGAACCCATCAGCGGGTTGACCTGGATGATGGGCGCGGCCAGCACGCCGGCCAGCGCGGCCAGCGCGGCGCCAGCGCCATAAGTGAGCATGACCATGAGCGGCACATTGATGCCGAAGGCCTGCACCAGCGCCGAGTTTTCGGTGCCGGCGCGCAGGTAGGCGCCGAGCCGGGTCCGCTCGATGACAAACCAGGTGCCCAGGCAGACCACCAGCGAGACCAGCACCACCCAGGCGCGGTAATTCGGCAAAACCATGAAACCAAGATTGGTGGCGCCCGAGAGCAGTGCCGGCACATCGTAATTCTGGCCCGACACGCCATACAGTTCACGGAATACGCCTTCGGCGATCAGCGCCAGGCCAAAGGTCAGCAGCAAGCCGTAGATGGGGTCGATCTTGTACAGATGCTTGAGGAAAACGCGTTCGATGACCGCGCCAATCGCGCCAACGATCAACGGCGCCAGGACCAGCGCGTACCAGTAGTTGATGCCGAACTTGTCAAGCATGATCCAGGCGGCAAACGCGCCCAGCATGTAGAGTGCTCCGTGCGCGAAGTTCACGATGCCCAGCAGGCCGAAGATAACGGCCAGCCCCAGGCTGAGCATGGCGTAAAACGCGCCATTGACGAGGCCCAGCAGCAGCTGGGCCAAAAAAGATTGAAGCGGAATGCCGAAAATTTCCATGGAAGCCCGTCAGTTCGGATATCGTGGCGATGATAAGCAAAAAAATGGCCGAACGCGAACGCGAACGGCCACCTGAAAGACCAACTTACTTTTTAATCAGCGAGCATTTGGATTCGGCAGGTGTTGTAAAGGCCTGGTCTCCGGGAACCTTGGCCACGATTTTGTAGTAGTCCCATGGCGTGGTTGATTCCTTCGGCGACTTGACCTGATAGAGGTACATGTCGTGGATCATGCGGCCGTCGGCGCGGATCTGGCCCTTGTTGTAGAAGTCGTTGATCTTCATGGACTTGAGCGTTGCCATCACCTTCTCGCCGTCGGTGGTGCCAGCTTTTTCCACGGCTTTCAGGTACTGCGTGACGGAAGAGTAATCGGCCGCCTGGAGGCTCGAAGGCATGCGCTGGTATTTGTCGAAGAAGCGCTTGGCAAATTTGCGTGAAGCATCATCCTGATTCCAGTACCAGCTGCCGGCCAGTTGCAGGCCTTCGGTGTTGGCTAGACCCAGGCTGTGCACGTCATTGATGAACACCAGCAGACCGGCGACCTTCATGGTCTTGGTGATGCCGAATTCCTTGGCCGCCTTCATCGCGTTGGTAAAGTCTCCGCCGGCATTGGCCAGGGCAAGAATCTGCGCCTTGGAAGCCTGGGCCTGCAGCAGGAAGGAAGAGAAGTCAGACGCATTGAGCGGATGGCGCACCGCGCCGACCACCGTGCCGCCGTTGGCCTTGACCACGGCGGAGGCGTCGGCTTCGAGGGAGTGGCCAAAAGCGTAGTCGGCCGTCAGGAAGAACCAGCTCTTGTAGCCGGCCTTGACCAGCGCCGAGCCGGCCACCTTGGCCAGGGCCACCGTATCATAGGCATAGTGCACCGTGTAAGGCGTGCAGTCTTCATTGGTCAGGCGGGCGGAGCCCGGACCAATGGCAATGAATGGGGTTTTCTTTGCCGCGGTGACCTTGGACATGGCCAGCGCGGTGCCGGAATTGGTGCCGCCAACCAGCATGGACAGGCTGTCCTTGTCGATCCATTCACGCGCCTTGGAGCTGGCGACGTCGGCCTTGTTCTGGTGGTCCGCCGACAACACTTCAATCGGGCGGTTGAGCACCTTGCCGCCGAAGTCCTGCACGGCCCATTTGATCATTTCGGCGCCGGCCGGGCCGTCGATGTCGGCGTACAGGCTGGACATGTCGGTGATGAAACCGATCTTGACCGGACCGGTGCCTTGCGCGGACGCAATGCTGCCGAGGCCAATCGCCATTGCGGCGACGAGTACTTTGAGTTTCATGGGTATCTCCAGGTTAAGGTTAAGGTTAGGGGGTCAGAAAAAAACAGGGCCGGTCGCGCAAGCCGCCTAGACCCCCAAATACTTCTGCAGCATGCCCATATTCTGGGACAGCTCGGCTTGCGCAAACTGCTTGACGATGGCGCCGTGCTCCATGACATAGAAACGGTCGGCCAGTGGTGCGGCAAAACGGAAATTTTGCTCGACCAGCACAATGGTGTAGCCCTTGGCCTTGAGTGCCAGGATCATCTCGGCGAGCTTCTGCACGATGACCGGCGCCAGGCCTTCGGAAATTTCATCGAGCAGCAGCAACCGCGCGCCGGTGCGCAAAATGCGCGCCACGGCCAGCATTTGCTGCTCGCCGCCCGACAGCCGGGTGCCGGGGCTGCTGGCGCGCTCCTGCAGGTTGGGAAACATTTCGTAAATCTCGGCGATGCTCATGCCGCCGGGGGCGATCGTGGGCGGCAGCATCAGGTTTTCCTCGGCCGACAGGCTGGCGAAAATCCCGCGCTCCTCGGGGCAGTAGCCCACGCCCATCCGGGCCACCTTGTGCGGCAGCAACCTGATGGCTTCCTGCCCGTTGATCTTGATGGAACCCTTGCGCGCGCCGGTCATGCCAACAATGGCGCGCATTGTGGTCGTGCGGCCAGCGCCGTTGCGTCCCAGCAGGGTGACCACCTCCCCCTCATGCACCGTGAGGTTCACGCCGTGCAGGATGTGTGATTCACCATACCAGGCGTGCAGGCCTTCGATGCGGAGCAGCTCTTTGGTCATACAGGCCTCCGCAGGGCCGCCCCAAGGACGGCCTGCGACCCCTCTGGGGGCAGCGTATTACACGAAGTGAAAAGCGTGGGGGTTGACATTCAGTGCGCACCCTGCAAGGTGGTGTCGGCGGTGCCCATGTAGGCTTCGATGACCAGCGGGTTTTTCGACACCTCGGCGTAAGGCCCATCGGCAATGATGGCGCCGCGCTGCAGCACCGTAATGCGGTCGGCGATTGTGCTCGACCATCAGGATGGTGCGACCTGTCGAGACTTTCTTGATGAGTTGCGTGACGCGGTCCACATCTTCGTGACCCATACCCTGGGTAGGCTCGTCGAGCAGCATCAGTTCGGGCTCGAGTGCCAGGGTGGTGGCCAGCTCAAGCGCGCGCTTGCGGCCATAGGGGAGGTTCACCGTCAGTTCATCGGCATAGGCGCGCAGGTCCACTTCGGCCAGCAGCGCATGGGCGCGCTCGTGCAGGCGAAACAGCGTGCTTTCGGCTTTCCAGAAGTGAAACGAAGTGCCCAGATTGCGCTGCAATGCGGCGCGAACGTTTTCGAGCACAGTCATGTGCGGGAAAACGGCAGAAATCTGGAATGACCGCACAATGCCGCGCCGCGCGGTTTGCGCCGGCTTTTCACGGGTGATGTCCTGGTCGTTGAAGACAATGGTGCCGCGGGTGGGCGTCAGGAATTTGGTCAGCAGGTTGAAAAAAGTCGTCTTGCCGGCGCCGTTGGGGCCGATCAGGGCGTGAATGTGTCCACGCCGGAATTTGAGGTCCACGTTATCAACGGCCACGAATCCCTTGAATTCCTTGGTCAGTCCGCGTGTTTCGAGAATATATTCTGCTGACAAATTTCTCTCCGGCGCATCGAAATTGAATTTCCGGACGAAAACAGCGACTCATGCCGATGTTCTGTCCCGGAAAACAGATGCCAATCTTAGCCAGTCCGGTGGGCTGGCGATACCGGGTAAGACCCTTAAGTAGTTTTGCGGTAGGGCCATCCCGGGCTCCCGCAACCGCGGCTTGGCGAGCGCGGTGTCTCTGCGGTAAAGGCAAGATCATGGCGTCCACAGGGCATTTGTGGGGCTGGGCTGTGCGGCGGGGGCACGGCTTCCGGTGCCGATTGGCCTCGCCTTCTGGCGTTCCCGGACTTGCTGGCAGCGCGTTGCAGTTTGTGCCGGTTGCAGCCATTGCGTCGGTTGTTGCCGAGCCTGCTCGCGCAACGCGCGCCGCCGGCCCGAATGGCGCCCACGGCACTTGACTTGATAAATAGCAAACCCTGGCCGGTACAACACACGAGAAGAGTGGGAGGCTCCCAAGCGGCGGTAAAGAAAGCGCCGCTCGGGGCGTATTTTGAAAGAAAATATAAGCAAATTCAAGTGAAAAATATGGCTTTAACCCAATAAATACAATCATAAGCAGCTATTAAAACAGGAGTTGCCTTGGTGATGCCCGGGAAGGCCCGGTTCAATGTGAGACGATTGCTCCCATGCAAAATTTCTGGCCCTCCAGCGGATTTCGCCTGCTTCAGCGCAACGAACGTGGCTGGCTGAAGCCAACTGACGACTACTTGCGGCTGTTTCTGGCCCGGCCCGAACTGGCGCCGATGCCGGAGTCCTGCCAGGTCGAACTGACTCTGCACGCGGCGCTGGTGGATTCCCCATCAAGACGGGTTGCGCCTGGTGAATTGCAGTTGCTGCAAGATGCCGATGCCCGTGGCAGCTACACGCTGTTTTTGCGCTTTCGCGATGGTTTGCTCACCGCCGGCACACTGGAGGCTTACTACCTGAGTCTGTTTCCCCGCGATGGCACGGGCCGCATTGATATCCCGCCGCTCTTCATCGATCTGCTGACCCAAGCCATCACGCACAGCCTGCTTGCTGATTCGACCGACGCCTACGAAGTGCGCGCCGCCGAGATGCTGTTTCGCAGCCAGCGCATCAGCACGCAGGGCGGACAGGTGCTGGGCGCTGACCGTGAGGTGGTTGACATGCTCAACGAGACCGGCGGCCTGGGCGACTTCGGGCGCTTTCTGGCTGAAGCCAAGGCGCCCCTGCGCAGCGTCAATCTGCAGGTGCTGAGTGATGACAACGCGACTGACTATTGGCGGCAGGCCGATCGCTACACGTTCTTGCTCGACCTCACGCATGAGGTCACCAATGACCTGAGCCACGGCCTGGTGTTCACCATGACCCGCGCCCGCTCCGGGCTGAAGGCGCTGGCGAGCGTGCTGCAAAAGTGGGTGAAGCATTTCCTCGGTGTCGCCGTCACCATCAAGCCGCTGCAAAAGATTGATGACGACGCCTGGCGCTGGCATGTCGGGCTGGATGCCCAGTCCAGTACTCTCCTCGATGACCTGTATGAAGGCCGCTCCGTTGATCCCGTGCGCCTGCGGCGCATCATCAGCCTGTTTCGCCTGGAATTCGTCAATCCCGCCGAAATGCGCGCCGACGTGGCCGGCAAACCGGTCTATCTGGCCCTGACGATGGACGCTGACAACGTGGTCAGGCTCAAACCACAAAACCTGTTGATCAACCTGCCGCTAGCTTCCCCGATGTAAGTGCCACGATGCAACATTTCATTAAATCCTTTTGACCATGACCGGCATTCTGACCCTCACCATGAACCCGGCGCTGGACGTGGCCACGTCCACCGAACTGGTGACCAACACCCACAAGCTGCGCTGCAGTGCTCCGCGGCGTTTCCCGGGCGGCGGCGGGATCAACGTGGCGCGCGTTGCGCAACGCCTTGGCGCTGACTGCCTGGCGCTGTACCCGGCTGGCGGGGCGCCGGGGCAGCAACTGCGGCAACTGCTTGAGCTGGAGCAGGTGCGCAGCAGCTGCGTCGAGATCGGCGGCGAAACACGCGAGAGTTTTTCGGTCACCGAAAGCGCCAGCGGCCGCGAATTTCGTTTTGTGCTGCCGGGCCCTACGCTGTTGCCGCAGGAATGGCAGGCTTGCCTGGATCGCGTTGCCGCACACGAACCGGCACCCCACTATCTGGTGGCCAGTGGCAGTTTGCCGCCAGGCGTACCGACCGATTTTTATGCCCGGCTGGTTCGTCTGGCGCGCGCGCGCGGCATCCCGGTGGTGCTCGATACCTCGGGGCCGGCACTGGCTGAAGCGCTGAATGAGGGGGTTTATCTGGTCAAGCCCAGCCTGCGCGAATTGCGCGAGCTCAGCGCCGGGCCGCTGACCGACGAAGCCCAATGGCGCGACGCGACGCAGCGGATGGTCGCCACCGGACAGGCCCAGGTGGTGGTGCTGTCGCTCGGCGACCAGGGCGCCCTGCTCGCCGCCTCCGGGACCAGCTGGCATGCGCCGGCCTTGCGGGTGCCAGTGCTCAGTGCCACCGGCGCGGGCGACAGTTTTGTCGGTGCCATGGTCTGGGCATTGAACCGTCAGGCCGGTCTGGCTGAAGCATTTCGCTACGGCGTGGCAGCTGGCTCGGCCGCGCTGCTCTCGGCGGGCACCGGACTTTGCAGCCAGGCCGACGTGGAACGGCTGTACCCCGAAGTTCACCTGAATTTTCTATAAAAGGTGCTGCTAGCCCATGTATATGAACGATAGTAAGCTATGGAAACAATAGTGATCGTTACCATCGATCTGGTGGCCAGACGCCGCCGCAGAGGCCTGCAGCAAGGGCGCTCCGAGGGAGCGGAGGGAAAGCGTGGTGTAGCTTAAAATTGCCGGCTAACCCATTTCTAACCGGAGTCTTCCATGCCCAAAAAGATCAGAGTCGAGGCCGACATCTGCGCCCCCAAGCCTGTGCCCCCCAAAGGCCACACCGCCAGCTCTGGCCATGGCCAAAAAGTAAGCCTGGAACGCGGCAAGGCGACCCGCAGCAAAAAGAACCCCGGGAAGCGCCCGAAACAAGGCGGCTAAGCCTGAAGGTTCGAGCCGATCGGCACTGCATTCCTCAAATCGAATCGGGTGGCAAGGGCCCATGAGCCCAGGCTGCCCGTTTTTTCTTTCCTGCGTCTTTTGGGTTTTTTTGTCCGGGTCAGGTGCAGGCTGAAGCCTTGTTTCATGGACGAAACACAGGCCGTAACCCCGGCTGTCGTCACGCCGCCAGCCGATGCTGCTGCAGGCGCCTTGCTTTTGCTGAGCAGCGGCGGCCAGTGCCGCCGGAATATGCTTTTCCGAGGTAATTACCCTCTTATATGAGACGGTGATCTCAAGTCATGGCAAGGATGCCAATTTACATGTTCCGCCGGTACTGCCCGCCCACCTCAAACAGGGCATTGGTGATCTGACCCAGCGAGCACACGCGCACGGCGTCCATCAGCACCTCAAACACGTTCCGGTTGTCGATGACGGCTTGCTGCAGCCGGGCCAGCATGGCCGGCGACTCCTTGGCGTGGCGCTGGTGAAAATCAGCCAGGCGCTTGAGCTGGCTCTGCTTTTCCTCATCGGTCGAGCGGGCCAGTTCCAGCGTGTCCCGCACGGCGTCGCCATGCGGATTGCGGAAGGTGTTGACGCCGACGATTGGCAGCTCGCCGGTGTGCTTGAGCATTTCGTAGTGCATGGATTCGTCCTGAATCCGGCCGCGCTGGTAACCCGTTTCCATGGCGCCGAGCACGCCGCCGCGCTCGGCAATGCGCTCGAATTCTGTTAGCACCGCTTCTTCCAGCAGCTCTGTCAGCTCTTCGATGATGAAGGCGCCCTGGTTCGGGTTCTCGTTCTTAGCCAGGCCCCATTCACGGTTGATGATGAGCTGGATCGCCATGGCGCGGCGTACCGAGTCTTCGGTCGGTGTGGTAATGGCCTCGTCAAAGGCGTTGGTGTGCAGGCTGTTGCAATTGTCGTAAATGGCAATCAGCGCTTGCAGCGTGGTGCGGATGTCGTTGAACTGGATCTCCTGCGCGTGCAGACTGCGCCCGCTGGTCTGGATGTGGTATTTGAGCTTCTGGCTGCGTTCGTTCGCGCCATATTTCTCTTTCATCGCCACCGCCCAGATGCGCCGCGCGACGCGGCCCATCACGGTGTACTCAGGGTCCATGCCGTTGCTGAAGAAAAAGCTCAGGTTCGGCGCGAAGTCGTCGATGTGCATGCCGCGCGCCAGGTAGGCCTCGACAAAGGTGAAGCCGTTGGACAGTGTGAAGGCCAGCTGGCTGATCGGATTCGCGCCGGCTTCGGCGATGTGGTAGCCGCTGATCGAGACGCTGTAGAAATTGCGTACCCGGTTGTGTACGAAGTATTCGGCAATGTCACCCATCACCTTCAGGCTGAACTCGGTCGAGAAGATGCAGGTATTTTGGCCCTGGTCTTCCTTCAGGATGTCGGCCTGCACCGTGCCGCGCACATTTTCCTGCACCCATTCACGAATTTTCTCGGCTTCGGTGGCGGTGGGCTCGCGGCCATTGTCAAGCTTGAACTTGTCCAGGTTCTGATCGATGGCGGTGTTCATGAACATCGCCAGAATGGTCGGCGCCGGACCGTTGATGGTCATGCTCACCGAGGTGCTGGGGCTGCACAGATCAAAACCGTCGTACAGCACTTTCAAGTCATCGAGCGTGGCAATGGAGACCCCGCTGTTGCCGACCTTGCCGTAAATATCCGGGCGCGGATCGGGGTCGTTGCCGTACAGCGTGACCGAGTCAAACGCCGTGGACAGGCGCTTGGCCGCCATGCCTTCACTGAGCAACTTGAAGCGTGTGTTGGTGCGAAAGGCATCGCCCTCGCCGGCGAACATGCGGGTCGGGTCTTCGTTCTCGCGCTTGAAGGCGAAGGTGCCGGCGGTGTAGGGGTAGCTGCCCGGAACATTGTCCAGAATCAGCCACTTGAGGATCTCGCCATGGTCGACGTATTGCGGCAGCGCCACTTTGCGGAT
>JAHFQQ010000077.1:0-8625 GCA_023259235.1 Polaromonas sp.
TTGCCGCCTACCTGCATAACAAATCACAGGCGTTCACGCTGTTTGCCACGCATTATTTTGAGCTGACCGAGTTTCCAGCCCGGCACTACGGAGCGATCAATGTGCATGTCAGTGCCGTAGAGTCCGGCGCCGACATTGTTTTTCTGCACCACATCGAGCCCGGTCCGGCCAGCAAGAGTTACGGCATTGCGGTGGCCAAACTCGCCGGCGTGCCGGCAGCGGTGGTCAACCATGCCCGCCATGCGCTCACCGCGCTGGAAGCCCAGCAAAGCGAAGCCCGTGCCCAGGTGGACCTGTTCGCCGTGCCGCCGCAAGCCGCTGCGCCCGAGCAAAGCGCCGTGGACAAGGCATTGGGTACCATTGACCCCGACGCGCTGAGCCCACGCGAGGCGCTGGACGCGCTCTACCAACTGAAGAAGCTGTCTACCTCCGCCTGAGCCTTGAAACCCTTCCAGCAAACGCCACCAGCCAGCCACGCGCTGCCGCGCCCCAAAAATCCGTGTCTCTCAACCCCAAATCCCTCATTATTTTTTCCCACGGGAACAGCTTTCCGGCCAGCACTTACGGCGTGCTGTTCCAGAGCCTGAAAGCGCGTGGCTTTCAGGTCCGGGCGATTGAAAAATTCGGGCACGACCCGCGCTACCCGGTCACCAGCAACTGGCCTCATCTGGTGCAGCAACTGGCCGACTTCACCAGCCAGGAAGTTGAAAAATCCGGCCAGCCGGCCTTTCTGGTGGGCCACTCGCTGGGCGGGCTTTTAAGCCTGATGTGCGCCGCCCAGCACCCGACGGCTGGCGGGCAGCCGGTGCGAGGCGTATTGCTGATCGACTCACCAATTCTGGGGGGCTGGCGCGCCGCCGCGCTGGGTGTTGCCAAGCGCGCGCAACTGGTGGGCACCATCACGCCCGGTTCGATCAGCCGCAAACGCCAGCAGCAGTGGCTGGACCGGGATGAAGTGCTGGCGTATTTTCGCAGCAAGAAGGCCTTTGCCAGGTGGGACGCGCAGGTGCTGCGCGACTATATCGAGCACGGCACGCACGACGTCAGCAGCGGGCAAGGCCAGGGTCAGCGGCTGCTGAGCTTCGACCGCGACGTGGAAACCGCCATTTACAACACCTTTCCCCACAACCTCGAACGCCTGCTAAAGGCAAACCCGCTCAAATGCCCGGTCGCGTACATCGGTGCGCGACAGTCAAGGGAGATGAAGCAGATGGGCATGGCCATGACCAAAAAAATCACCAGGGGCCGCATCATGTTGCTGGACGGCAGTCATCTGTTTCCGATGGAAAAGCCGCTGGCCACGGCGGCGGCCATTGAAGCCGTGCTGCTGAATATGGCAGGCTGAACGCCCGGCCTCACGCCGCCCAGGTCACCAGACCGCTCCACGCCGTGGCCAGCACCACGATGCCAAAGGCGATGCGGTACCAGGCAAACGGCTCGAAGCTGTGGGTTGCGATGTAGCGCAGCAGCCAGCGGATGCACAACCAGGCGCTGATGAATGAAAACAACAGCCCGACGCCAAACAGCGGCAGGTCTGCCATCGACAGCAGGGCACGCTCCTTGTACAGGCTGTAAACCCCGGCGCCAATCAGCGTGGGAATCGCCAAATAAAAAGAAAAATCAGTCGCCGCCTTTCGGCTCAGCCCCAGCAGCATGCCGCCGATGATGGTGGCGCCGCTGCGGCTGGTGCCGGGAATCATGGCCAGGGTCTGCGCCAGACCGACCTTGAGCGCGTCCAGCGGCGTCATCTCTTCCACCGCATGAACGCGCGCGACTGACGGGTTGTTTTTTTGACGCCTTTCCGCCCACAAGATAATGAAGCCGCCAAGGATAAAGGTGCTGGCCACCACCACTGGCGTAAAGAGGTGCGCCTTGATCGCCCCGCCAAACAATAAGCCCAGGATAACGGCCGGCACAAACGCAATGAAGACATTCAGGGCAAAGCGCTGGGCCTGCTTTTCCGTGGGCAGCGCCACCACGGTGTCGCGAATTTTTTGCCAGTACACCAGAATCACGGCAAAAATGGCGCCGGTCTGAATTGCGATGTCAAAGACCTTGGCTTTCTCATCGTCAAAGCCCAGCAGCGCGCCTGCCAGAATCAGGTGGCCGGTAGAAGAAATCGGAAGAAATTCGGTCGAGCCCTCGACAATTCCCATGACGGCGGCCTTGATCAACAGTGCTGTGTCCACTCTCGCTCCAGAAAATATGGCGTGATTATCGCCGTTGTACTTGCAGACCCTGGCCCCTGCATGATTCCCGCTACGCACGCATGTCACGCCGTTCAGCTGCAACTCGCCCCACGCCACCTTTGTTTCGTCGCAAAGGCCTCGCCACCCGGCCATCGCCCTGGCACAGTCCTGCTCAACCCATCGAACGGAGAAACCGCCATGCTGATCCAACTTATTGCCCAGCACCCGCAAATGCTGGCCCCCATCGTCAAACACACCCCGACATGGGTCTGGGGCCTGCTGGCCGCCCTGCTCGCCTTGGGCCTGAGCCAGTTGCGCAGCAGCAACGTGAGCCTGGCGCGAATGACGCTGCTGCCGCTGGCCATGACCGGCCTGTCGCTCTGGGGCACGGTCTCGGCCTTCGGCGGCTCGCCGCTTATCGGCTATGTGCTGCTGGCCTGGCTCAGCGGCGCCGCATTAATGACCGGCTTGATCGCGCCACAGACAGCACAGGCAGGCGCCCGGTACGACGCCGCCTCACGCAGCTACCAGGTCCCAGGCAGCTGGATGCCGCTACTGCTGATTCTGGGCATCTTCCTCGTCAAATACATAGTAGGAGTGGAACTGGCGCTGCAGGCGTCGCTGGCAAATGACGGAAAGTACGCGCTGATCGTCGGCGCGCTCTACGGGTTGTTTAGCGGCACCTTTGTCGGCCGGGCCGCCCGCTTGTGGCGACTTGCCATGCGGCAAGGGCGCAGCGCCGCCTTCCCGGTGGCTGCCTGAGCCATGACAGCCAAACCCCTGGGCACGATGGCTCTTGCAACCGCAGCCGCCGTACTGCTTTTGGCTGCCATGGTGGCTGCCTTGATCGTCGGTTATGGTGGCCCGGCGCCGATTGCCGGACTTGACAGCATCAACGCCCCCTTCAAGTCCCTGGATTACAGCGCCATGCCAGCGATTCGGCGCTATGCGGCACGCGACGGCACCGCACTGGCTTATCGCCATTACCCCGCAACCACTGCGGCCACACCCGGCGCCGCGGCACCACAGCGGCGCATCGTCCTGATCCATGGCTCGTCGGCCAGCAGCCGCTCCATGCATCCCATGGCACAGGCCCTGCTCGCTGCCGGGTACACGGTCGATGCGCTCGATGTACGCGGCCATGGCGACTCGGGCACGCGTGGCCAGATCGCCTATATTGGCCAACTCGAAGATGACCTGGCGGACTTCATGCGTGCCGTGCCACACCCGGGCCCCAGCACCCTGATCGGCTTTTCGTCGGGGGCTGGCTTTGCGCTGCGTTTTGCCGCATCGCCACAAGCGGCACTGTTTGACCGCTACCTGCTGTTGTCGCCCTTTTTGCTTCAGGCCCCCATCAACCGGCCCCATGGCGGCGGCTGGGCCTCTATCGGCTTGCCGCGCATTCTTGCGCTGACGGCCCTGAACAAGATCGGAATCACGGCATGGAACGATCTGCCAGTGACGCAGTTTGCCCTCAACGCCGAAGCAAAAACGTTCCTCACCGCCAGCTACTCCTACGCCCTGGCCACCAACTTCGGCGCTCATCTTGACTACGCGCAGGACATTCGGCGCGCGCCCAAGGCCATCAAGCTGATCGCTGGCCTGGACGACGAGTTGATGTTCCCCGAGCGCTACGCGGCCGTCTTTGCGGACGCGGGCAAGGCCGTTCCCGTCACGCTGCTGCCCGCTGCCAGCCACATCGGCATCACCCTGAATGCGCCTGCGCTGACCGCCATTGTGGCAGCGTGCCAGGACTGATGGCAGACCAACCGAAAGCATCCCGCCATGTCGACCACAACACGCTTGAGCAGCTATCCTGACCGCCTGCCCTGCCTGCGCGCGGCGCTGCAAAGTGGCCAGCCGCCAAGCCATAGAATGAAAGCAGCATGAATACTCCACTCTCCACAGAAGCAATCGAACGCCTGGCGCGCAGGCGCGCAGGCGCCAAGCTCGGCTGGTATGTGCACGCAGTCGTCTATGCCCTCGTCAACCTCGCGGTGTTCGCGATGTCCAGTCACGCTTTCGGCTTGCGCCCCTGGTCGGTGTTCCCGCTGCTGGGCTGGGGCGTTGGTCTGGTCCTGCACGGCATATCCGTCTTTGTGCTGGGTTCCGGCAGCGGCTTGCGTGAACGCATGATCCAGCAAGAGCGCGAACGCCTGCAGCGCGAGCGGGGCGGCTCGTGAAGCATTCGCCATGAGGATCGACTGGATCGCCAAGCTGCGGCATCTGCTGCAAACCATGGCATTTTGCCTGGGCATCTCGTTCATCCAGTGGGCCTTCAATCCAGCGCGGAGCTACGGCATTCCCATGCTCTATTCGCTGTGCATCGGCTTCGTCGCCTGGGCCTGGATCGACTTTGGCCGCCACCTGTTTGCCTCCAGCCTGGAGACCGGCTGGCCCAAAGGTCTGCAGGGCGTGATGCTGGTGATCACCGGCAACGTGGCCGGTTACTTCCTGGGCACCTATGCCGCAGATAGCTGGTTTGGCTGGTCGTCCTGGGACTCAGGCCCTGCCAGCACGCAGTTGCGCAGCTCGATTTTGATCACGGCGCTGGCCGGCATCGCAATCACCTACTACTTTTACAGTGTCAACAAAAGCGCCTACCTCGTCCGCAAAATGGATGAGGCGCGCCAGCACGCCAGCGAAGCGCGCCTGAAGCTGCTGGAGACGCAGCTTGAGCCGCACATGCTGTTCAACACGCTGGCCAACCTGCGCGCGCTGATCGGCACCGACCCGCAGCGCGCGCAACAGATGCTGGACCACATGATTGCCTACCTGCGCGCCACGCTCAGTGGCTCACGCGCCAGCAGCCACCCACTGTCAGCAGAATTTGCGCGGCTGGACGATTACCTCGCCCTCATGGCGGTGCGCATGGGGTCGCGCCTGGCCTGCACGCTGGACCTGCCCGAAGCACTGCGCGACGTGCCGGTGCCGCCGCTGCTGCTGCAGCCGCTGGTGGAAAACGCGATCCGGCACGGGCTGGAGCCCCGGGTTGAAGGCGGCCACATCACGGTACGGGCGCGGCAGGCGGGCGGCGACCTGGAACTGGAAATATCGGACACCGGGATCGGCTTCGACCCGACATCGCCCACGCCCGGCGCAGCCGACGGCAGTTTTGGCCTGGAGCAGGTGCGCGAACGCATCGCGTCCGCCTATGGCGGCCACGGCCGGGTCGAGCTGGCGTCCGCACCGGGGAGCGGCACCGTCATCCGCATTCATCTGCCGCTTTCAACCAATAATTACTGACCAAAGGGAGCCGAAACATGGAATGGGACGCCATCGTCATCGGATCGGGCATCGGCGGGCTGACCGCCGCTGCTGCGCTGGCGCGCTGCGAAAAACGCGTGCTGGTGCTGGAGCAGCACTTCGTTCTGGGCGGCATGACGCAGACTTTCGAACGCCAGGGCTTCCGCTTCGCCACCGGCTTACACTACATCGGTGGCGTTGGCCCGCAGCCCGGCGCGGCCGGGAGCTTCGGCCGCCTGTTGGGCTGGCTGGGTGACGGCACGCAGCGCTTCGCCCCGCTGCCGACCGGCTTTGACACCGTTCGACTGCGCGACCCGAAGCGTCCAGAAGGCGAATTCCGCTTTACCTTCGGCGCGCCTGAAGACGACAACATCACGCGGCTCAAGGCACTGTTCCCTGAAGACGTGGCGGGACTGGACCGCTACGCGCGGGATTTCAAGCGGGCCGCGCGCGCCGCCAAGCTGATGTTCGCGATGCACGGGCTACCCAAGCCAGTGGGCACCCTGCTGGGCTGGCTGCGCGGTGGCGCGCTGCGCAAAGCGGCACAAGTGACCCTGGCGCAAGCGCTGGCCGACATCCGCAACCCGACGCTGCGCCACCTGCTGGCCGCGCGCGGTGGCGACTACGGCCTGGCACCGGCGCAAGCCCCGCTCATGCTCCACGCCACCGTGATGGGCAGCTACACCCACGGTGCCTGGTACCCCATAGGCGGCCCGCAGCGCTTTGTCGAAAGCCTGGGCGCCACCGTCCGCGCGGCAGGCGGCGAATTGCGCACTTCGGCCGCCGTGGCCGGCATTCTGGTCGAGGACGAGCGCGCCTGCGGCGTGCGCTTGCAGGTGGGCGGCACCGAGCGCGCTCCGGTCGTCATCTCCGCCATGGGCGCGGCCAACACCGCTGCGGCCTTGCCTCCCGAGACCGCACCCGACTGGCAGGCCGAAATCCGGGCTCTCAAACCCAGTGGCGCCTACGTGGCGCTGTATCTGGGCTTCGAGGGCAACATCCGCTCCGACAGTTTCGACGGTGCCAACCACTGGATCTACGAATCCAGTCCCGATGCACTTGACTGGCAGGACCCCGCCGATACCGACGCGCCTTCGCTGTTCGTGTCGTTCAGTTCGCTCAACGACCCGGCGCACACGGGCGGCCACACCGCCGAAGTGCTGGCATCCTGCAGTTGGGACTTCTTCTCGCGCTGGCAGGACTCCCTCCTGGGCGCGCGGCCGGAGGACTACGCAGCCACCAAATCCTGGATCGAAGAGCGACTGCTGGCGCAGTTCAAGCGCTTGTTCCCGACCCTGGCCGACCGGGTGGTGTTCCACGAACTGGCCACACCGCTGTCGCAGGCCGCCTATGCCAACGCGCCACAGGGCGCCATGTATGGCCTGCGCATGACGCCCGGGCGGCTGCTGGACCCAGCCCTGCATGTGCGCACGCCCGTGCCGGGCTTGTACCTGGCCGGACAGGACGTGGCAAGCCTGGGCATCGAGGGCGCCGCCATGGGCGGCTTCATGGCCGCTGCCTCAATCAAACCGCGGCTATGGAGGCAGATGTCGCGATGAACAGTCCGGCCCCCACTGCCCTGATCGCCGAGGATGAGCCGCTGCTTGCCGCCGCGCTTCAGGCCGAACTGGCGCGCGCCTGGCCCGAGCTGAAAGTGCTGGCCGTGGCGGGGGATGGCGCGTCTGCCGTCACACAGGCGCTGGCGCTCAAGCCCGACGTGCTGTTCTTCGACATCCGCATGCCGGGCCAGGGCGGCCTGGAGGCTGCCGCCGAGCTGGCCGATGAATGGCCGCCCAACACCCACTATCCGGCGCTGGTGTTTGTCACGGCCTACGACCAGTACGCGCTGCAGGCGTTTGAAACACAAGCGGTGGACTACCTGCTCAAGCCGGTGCAGCCCGGGCGCTTGCAAAAAACAGTGTCAAAATTAAAGTTGACCCTTATGACACGGGCACAGGCAGCTATTAATTCAGAAGCAAGCATGGAACAAGCCATGGACCAGTTGCGCCGTTTGCTGGCGGCCACCCAACCGCCCCCCAGCAGCGGCCCCTTCGCTAAAACTCAGGACACGCCGCTCAATCTCCTCCAGGTCAGCGTGGGCAGCGGCATCCGTATGGTGCCGGTGGCTGAAGTAATCTATTTTGAAGCAGCCGACAAATACCTGCGCGTATTGACAGCCCGCCACGAGTACCTGATGCGCACACCGCTGAAGGACTTGCTGCCTCAACTCGACCAGCAAAGCTTCTGGCAGATTCACCGCGGCACCGTGGTTCAGGCTAGTGCAGTAGAGGCGGTGCAGCGCGACGAGGCCGGCAAGCTCAGCTTGACCCTGCGCGGTCGCCCGGAAAAACTGGCAGTCAGCCGCCTGTACAGTCACTTGTTCAGGGCCATGTAGCCCGGACTGGCCGGTGGCCTCAAAGTCTCCCCAAGGGGCCCACGGAGCATGGCTTGCCGCGCTGGCGGCAAATGCATTTCTCAGCAAGCCACACTGCTGCATTATCAGGAAAACTAATTAATTATGAGACTTGCTTAATACAGGTTAAACCCGCTAACCACAAAATGTCACATGAAATTACATTCTTTGACATATTAATCAATCAGGATCTTCTGATGAGTCATTTCACTTCCCGCCGCTTCACCCTGACCGCCGTTGCTGCAGGGCTGCTTTCCGGCACAGTCCTTCTGGCAGGCTGCGACAAAACACCGGACACGATCAAGATTGGTGTAGCCCAGCCGTTAACCGGCAACCTCGCCGCCTTGGGGCAGGACCTGCTCAACGGCGTGAAACTCGCCGTCGCCGACCTCAACAAGGAAGGCTTCAAGATCAATGGGAAAACGGTCAATATCGAAGTGATTGCCATGGACGACCGCTCTGACGCCGCCACCGGCAAGGACATTGCCGGGCAACTTGTGAAAGCGGGCGTGGTTGCCGTGATCGGTGACCTCAATTCCGGCGTGAGCATTGAGGCGGCTCCTGTTTATGGCGCCAGCAACGTTGCCCAGCTGGCCATATCAACCAACCCGAAATTCACTCAGCTGAGCCTGCCAACCACCTTCCGGCTGGTCGCCAACGACACGCTGCAGGCCAAAGCCATTGGCTCGTTCGCGGCCAACCAGCTCAGTGCCAACAAGTTTGCGGTGCTGGATGACGGCACGCCCTATGGCAAAGGCCTGGCCGACGGCGCTGCCG
>JAHFQQ010000077.1:8635-13181 GCA_023259235.1 Polaromonas sp.
CGACCAACTCAAGGCAGCCAAGAAGGAAATCACCATCCGCCAGTCGTACGACGACAAAACCAAGGCCTTTGACGAACTGGCCGGCAAACTCAAGGAAGGCAGCGTCGAAGTCGTGGTGACCACGCTCAACGACTTTCAGGTGCTGGCCCTGATCGACACGCTGAAGAAGGTGGACTACACCAAAATCACCATTCTGGGCGGCGACACCATCAAGACCACCGACATGCTCAAAGGCACCGACGTGGTGAAAGCCATCTATGCCACCTCGCCGATTCTGGACGCCAAGGAGTTCGTGAACGGCAAGCAATTTCTGGACAGATATCAGGAGGTTTACAAGGTGGCTCCCGCGTACGGCGGACATTACACCTACGATGCCATGTACGTTCTCGCGGGTGCCATGCGACGCGCCGAGTCGGCAGATCCAAAGAAAATCACCGAGACACTGCGTACCTTTGACGGCTACGCCCCCGTGACCGGCTCCATGAAGTGGGACAACACGGGCGAGCAGCGCTACGGCGTGGTGGGAATCTACGCCATGCGCAAGGGAGCCTGGGAACTGCAGATGCGTTCAGACCGCTGGTAAGCATCAGCCACCAGAGCGGCCCGACTTCGCTGCGCGCATCAGTGCGGCCAGGGCTTGGTATCCCTTGGACTTAGAAAACCCGGCCATAGGTGTCTTCCAGACGAACGATGTCGTCCTCGCCCAGGTAACTGCCGGACTGCACCTCGATCATTTCCAGCTCGGTTATGCCAGGATTGTGCAGGCGGTGTACTTCACCGATCGGAATGTAGGTGGACTGGTTCTCGGTCAGCAAGAACGTCTCGGCGCCGCGCGTGACTTCGGCCGTGCCTCTGACGACGGTCCAGTGCTCGGCGCGGTGGTGGTGCTTTTGCAGGCTCAGCGACGCGCCAGGCTTGACTGCAATGCGCTTGACCTGGAAGCGTTCGCCGACGTCCACGCTGTCGTACCAGCCCCACGGACGAGCCACCTTGCGGTGCTGCGCCGCTTGCGGGGCGTTCAGCCGCTCCAGTTCCGCCACCACGGATTTGACCTGTTCAGTATGGCTGCGCGCAACCACTAGCAGTGCGTCCGGGGTGTCGATGATGAGCAGGTCCTGGGTGCCGAGCGCCACCACCGCGCGATGCGGGGCGTGAATATAGGTCTCGCGGGCCTGCAGGGCGATACCCTGCCCGCTGATGCGATTACCGGACGGATCTGGCGGTGTCAGGTCTGCGATGGCGTTCCAGCTGCCGACGTCGCTCCACGCCCCGGTAAACGGAACCACCGCGACATTGGCGTGGCGCTCCATCACGGCGTAGTCGATGCTTTCGGCGCGGCAAGCCTGAAATGCTGCGGAGTCGGGGCGGATAAAGGCAGCGTCTTGCGCAGCGCCAGCCATGGCCTCACGGCAATGGGCCAGGATATCGGGTGCGTACTGCTGCAGTGCATCGATCAGGACGGCGGCACGGCACAGGAAGATGCCGGCGTTCCACAACACACTGCCCTGCAGGATCAGCGCCTGGGCGGCCGTGGCGTCGGGCTTTTCAATAAAGCGGGCGACGGCATGGCTGCCGTCAGCGCGCAGGGCGCCTTGTTCGATGTAGCCAAAGGCACTGCTGGGGAAGCTGGGCACCACGCCGAAGGCGACGATGGCGCCGCTCTCGGCAGCCGCCCTGCCCTGTTCCACCATGGCGGCAAACGCCGCTGCATCGGGAATGTGATGGTCGGCCGGGCAAAACAGCAGCAAGTCATCCGGTTGCGCGGCAAGCGCCGCCAGCGCCATGGCGGGCGCAGTATTGCGCCCGGCGGGTTCCAGGATGATGCGACCCTGCAAGCCGCAGGCCTTCAGTGCCTCAGCCACCAGAAAGCGGTGCTCCTCAGCGGCGACACAGACCACCTGCGTGGCGGCAGCGCCAGAGCTCACCCGGGCAACCCGCTCCAGCGTGAGTTGCAGCAGACTCTTGCCCCCGATGAGCGGAACAAATTGCTTGGGATAGGCCTTGCGGCTGAGCGGCCACAGACGCGTGCCGGAGCCACCGCAGAGAATGACTGGAATGATCATGATGTTATGCTTTTAATAGCTGCTTGAAGATACTGGACGTGGGCTGGAAGCCTGTTCGATATGTTATCTTGACCCATGCGCCGCGACGGGACCCGATTCGTCATTGAGAGGCCGCAGGCCGCGGCAGTGCAGGCGGGTTTCAACCCTTTTGCCTGATGTACCAGGGCATGGCCAGATCCAGCCCTTCGCCGACGCGCTGGGTCGGCGCATAGCCCAGCAGGCGCTGCGCTTTTCCGATGTCGGCCAGGCTGTGGCGCACGTCGCCCGAGCGAAACTCGCGGTGCACCGGCTGGACGCCCTGCAGGTGGGGATGGCGCGGCAGCAGGTTGCGGTGCAGTAGGGCATACAACTCATTGAGGGTAGTGCGCTCGCCGACAGCCACGTTGTAGACCTGGTTCACGGCCTCGGGGGCTCCGGTGATCGCGGCCAGCAGGTTGGCCTGGACCACGTTGGCAATAAAACAGAAGTCGCGGCTGGTTTCACCGTCGCCGTTGATATAAACGGGCTCGCCCTCGATCAGGCTGGCGATCCACTTGGGAATGACGGCGGCATAGGCTCCTTCGGGGTCTTGCCGGGGGCCAAACACGTTGAAGTAGCGCAGGCCAATGGTGTTAAAGGCGTAGCAGCGGGCAAACACGTCGGCGTACAGTTCGTTGACGTATTTGGTGACGGCGTAGGGGCTCAGGGGTTTGCCAATGGTGTCTTCCACCTTGGGCAGGCCGGGGTGGTCGCCATAGGTGCTGCTGCTGGCGGCGTAGGTGAAGCTTTTTACTTTAGCATCCCGGGCGGCGACCAGCATGTTCAAAAAGCCGGTGATGTTGGCGGCGTTGGTGGCCAGGGGGTCTTCAATGCTGCGCGGCACGCTGCCAAGGGCGGCCTGGTGCAGGACGTAATCAACGGGCTGGGGGGCATGGATTGCCGCGTCGCTGCGCTCTTCGCAATGACGATGCATCATGGCTTTTTGGCAATCGGCCAGATTGCAGATGTCGCCTTCAATGAAGCTGAAGCAAGCCCATTGCGCAGGGGTGACCAGGGTTTGCACTTCATCGAGGTTGCGTTGGTAGCCGGTGGCGAAGTTGTCAAGGCCGACCACGCGCTGGTCCAGCTTGAGCAAGGCTTCGAGCAGGTTGCTGCCGATGAAGCCGGCCACGCCGGTAACAAGCCAGGTTTTTGGCCCGAAGCGCAGATGGGTTTGCAGTGTGTCAAAGGCTATAGGCATTTTTCAGAGAAATCCCGCTGACAAATGGCTGATTATGGGCGCTTGGTCTCCCGATTGTTCAACACAGCCCCTCACGATAGATGAATTCCGCCGGAAAATGCCGCAGAAATGGCTCGGGATGTCTATCTGCAAATCGAGGTAGCGGTTGGTGCCTTGCTTGAGCCGGCTGGCGAGGGCCACGCGCCTATCGATGCAGTACTCATTTGGCCACCATGTGTCGCGACTGAACCATGAACGGAAAACACGCGCGCGGGTTTCCGAACGGGCATGAAAAAGGGACTTTGCATTGACGCCAAGTCCCTGATTGCATAGTGATTTCTGGTGGGCGGTGCAGGCTTCGAACCTGCGACCCCTGCAGTGTGAATGCAGTGCTCTACCCCTGAGCTAACCGCCCTTTTGGTCAGCTTTTGATTATATGTTGTTTCAGATCGTCTTTTCGACCAAGGTGGCTGACATGCCCGCGGCGACAACGCGCCAAACGGTTTTCCCCTTGCTGGCACTGTCTATGTCGGCGAGCAGCCTTTCGTGATCGGCGATTTCCTGGTCGTTGGCCAATAGCAATGGTAATTCGAATTTGCCAAGATCGATCGACGGGTCGGCGTTGTCATGATGGCTGGTGTCGCCCACATCCATCACGAGGCTGTTTTGCCCCCGTGTCAGATTGATGTACACGTCGGCCAGCAGTTCCGCGTCAAGCAGCGCGCCGTGCAGGGTTCGGCCTGAATTGTCAACCTCCAGCCGATCACACAGGGCGTTCAAGGAGTTGCGTTTGCCTGGAAACATCTCCTTGGCCATCATCAGGCTGTCTGTCACGCTGGCCACGTGCTGCCTGATCGGCTTGTGACCAATGAGCTCCAGTTCCTTGTCAAGAAAGCCCACGTCGAAAGGGGCGTTGTGGATGATCAGCTCGGCGCCCTGCAGGTAATCCAGCAACTCACCCGCCACTGCGGAAAATTTGGGCTTGTCTTTCAGGAATTCATTGCTGATGCCGTGAACCTTGAGCGCGTCCTCGTGGCTGTCACGCTCGGGGTTCAGGTAGAAATGAAGGTTGTTGCCGGTGAGCTTGCGGCCCACCAGTTCGACGCAGCCAATCTCGACAATGCGGTCTCCATTTTCCGCGGAGAGCCCCGTGGTTTCAGTGTCCAGAACAATTTGGCGCATGGTTCAACTATAGCGCGGCCAGTCCGGGCAAACCTTCAGACAAAAAAACAGCTGTCTGCAAATCCGGACCACCGATATTGCTCTGAAAGGTCAGGGCGTCAGC
>JAHFQQ010000314.1 GCA_023259235.1 Polaromonas sp.
GCATGTTGATGCAAGCGCCTTCGATGATTTGAAGGCCGGCTACTCCCCAGTGACCGCTGCATCATAACAAGTGGCCGCAACGGTGCAAGGCCAGTCCGGAATCAGCCGGCAAGTCATGTCCGTGCTGCGCTCCTGTCAAATAGCCGCGCGTTATCGGCTTTCCGGGCGGCCATGCTCAAGAGGGCTTGAAAAGCCGGAACGCACGCCACAAAACCAGGTCGTAAACGATCTTGAGCACGCCGCAGATCACCAGCGGAGCTGCCGCCCAGCCCGACTGGAACAGCCACCCGGCCAGCAAAGGACTTGCGGCGGAAGCGAGACTTCGCGGCACGGCCGTGAAGCTCGCCGCCGCTGCCCGCTCATGCGGCTGCACAACCGACATCACGAACGCGCTTCGGGCCGGCACGTCCATCGACGAAACCAATGCGCGGACCAGCAGCAGACCCAGAGCGACTCGAACGTCGGCCGCAAACGCGGCGGCGATCAGGCAAAGACTTGCCGGTATGTGCGTGAACACCATCGTGTTGACCAGTCCGATCCGCCTTGCCAGCCCTGGTGCGGCGAGTTGCGAGAGCGCCCCCAGCAGCCCCGATCCGAAGAAGAAGGCACCGGCCGCCGAGAGCGACAGGCCAAACCGCTGAAACAGCCACAGCGCCAGCAGCGAGTTGACCACGAAGCCGCCAGCGAACGAGTCCACCGAGAACAGGGCGGCGAGCCTCGCCACCACTGCTCTTGATGGACCCAGCGGCGCGGGCCGCAGGGCATCGCCGGGCGTTTCGTTCACCGGCAGTTTTCGATATAGTGCCCATACCAGGCCGCCGATGAGTCCGTAGAGGACGAACATCCCGCGCAATGCATCCAGTCTTTGAATCCCTGACAGGGCGACGACGTGATCGGGCAAGCCCGACGCCAATGCGCCGAGTGCCGCACACAACGCGCCGGTCAACGCGTATCGAGCAAATACATCGGTTCTGGCCGCAGCGTCCGACGCCGCCGCCAACCGGGCATGCTCCAGCGGCAAAAATACGCTGACGTCGCCCGAGCTTGGATTGAGCGTCCCCACGAACGCAACAACGAGCAGCGGCCAAAACGAAGACATGAGCGAAAACCCCAATCCGGTGCCGGCCATGAGCGCCGCTGCGCCGAGCATGAGCGCCCTGCCCGTCCAGTGATGTCCCAGGGCTCCCACCGCAAGTGTCGCCATGGCCGATCCGAACAGGGTTGCCGTGGCAATGGCCCCGACCTCGGCGCCGCCCAGGCCCAGTGCAAGCAGATACACCGGCAACAAAACGGCCACGAAACCGTCGGCGAATCCGCGCAGCGCGCGGGCCGCAAATATCGGCGCGATGCCGTGATACGTTCCTTCGGGAAGCAGATGGCGGCTCAATCGAGCGCCTTCGGCCCTGCGCCGGGCGATAACGGAGCTCCCCCGCACCATGCATAAAGCGCATCGTAGACAACCATGCCATGCCGGAGCATCTCATGGTCGTCCGCGAAGTTGAGCGACAGGCCCCTCGACAGCGCAAGCAGGCCAGCGGCCTCCGGCGCCAATTCGGGGTGCCCGCAATCGGCTGCCCTGACGATCAACGCCAGCTTGGCCAACGCTGGATCATCCAGTCGGTATTTGCCGATGAATGCATCGAAGCTGCACTCCTGACCATGATGTCCAAGCGCTGCTCCAGGAATGTCATAGGGAATCGCTCCGGTTTCCGAGGCCATGCGCATGACGTCGGCTTCTGGCACATAGAGAAATTCTGGCGCCTTGTCGACAAAGCGCGCTACCAGCCAGGGGCAGGCGATCCGATCAATCTTTGGTCGTTCCCGGGTGATCCATTTCATGAGATGCCCCCTTGATGATTGAAAGATTTGCCGCATTCCAATTGGTCATGATTGCCATCATTCTGCGCGATTCCGGTCCGGGCGACATTCCCGGACTGGACAATTGCGCTGTCTCGACACGTTGATGTCGCTGAGCTGGCGCCTCGGTGGAAAGCCTCAACGTCTCGGTGGCCAGCGGCATCTGCCTGTATGAAGCGCTGCGGCAGCGCCGCTGATGCTGGCCCATGCGAGCTGCCCATTGAGAATTTTCATCAGCGCATCAGCATCGCATTGACAGGCTGCAAGTCATCCGGTGTCAAGGCGCCGCTGGCCTGGCGCAAGCGCAAGCCGCCCAGCAGCACGTTGTAGCGCGCCTGCGCCAGATCGCGCTTGGTCTGATAGAGCTGGCTTTGCGCGTTGAGCACATCAATATTGATGCGCACCCCCACCTGGTAGCCCAGCTTGTTGGCGTCCAGCGCGCTCTGGCTGGACGCTTCAGCCGCCTCCAGCGCCTTGACCTGGCTCTGGCCCGAGAGCACGCCAAGGAAAGCCGTGCGCGTGCCCAGCGCCACCGCGCGCCGCGCCGCCTCCAGGTCGCTTTGCGCCTTGTCCTTGAGCGAAAGCGTCTCCCTGATGCGGTTTTGCGTGGCAAAGCCGGCAAACAGCGGCACATTGAGCAGCACGCCAATGCTGCTGGTGTTGGCGCGCGAGGAGATGCCGCTTTGCATCAGGCTTAACGGGTCGCGCGTGACGTTGTAGCTGGCCGTCAGGTCCAGCGTCGGCTTGTGGCCCGCCTCGGCCTTTTGCACCTCGAGCCCGGCAATGTCCAGGGCGCTTTGGGCCTGGCGAATGGCCGGATGCACGCTTTGCGACTGCTGCACCCAGGCATTGACATCGGCCGGCGCCACGGGCGGCAGCAGCACCGGCGCGAGCAGGCTTTTCGGTTGTGAGCCGGCCTTGCCCACCAGCTGATCGAGCGTAGCTTGCTTGATGCGCAGATCGTTGTCGGCGGCGATCTCCTGGGCGCTCACCAGGTCAAAGCGCGCCTGCGCTTCGCGGCTGTCGGTGATGGTGGAGGTGCCGACCTCGAAGTTGCGCCTGGCAAAGGCCAGTTGCTCGTCGACGGCTGCTTTCTGCGCCCGCACAAAGGCCAGCGCATCCTGCGCGGCCAGCACGTCAAAGTAGGCCTGGGCGGTGCGCACGATCAGGTCCTGCTCGGCCGCATCGAGCTCGGCGCGCGCCAGGTCGAGCTGGCTTTTGCCCTGCTCGTAGGTGGCCCAGTTGGCCGGGCGGTACAGTGGCTGGGTGGCGCTTAGCGTGGCGCTCGGGGAGTTAAAGCTGATGCTGATGGGCGGATTGGTGTTGTCAAAACCGTTGTGCGTCACGCCCGCGGAAAGGCCTGCCGTGGGCAGGATGGCGGCCCTGGCCTGTGCGGCCCGGGCCAGGTTGGCGTCGTATTGCAGCCGGGCCGACTGGTAGCTGGCGTCAAAGGCGCGTGCCGAGTCGTACAGTTCGAGCAGGCTCTGGGCTTGCGCCAGCGGGGCCAATGCCCCCAATGCCGTGGCCAGGACCATTGAGCGGGGCAAGGATAATCGGCTGCGTGCGGGCGGTTTTGGGGGCGTTGGCATGGGTTCC
>JAHFQQ010000315.1:0-3063 GCA_023259235.1 Polaromonas sp.
AGCGAGCGCTGCTGGTCAAATCACTGCTAGCGTGGTGTGAAGAGGAAAAGCTCTCGTCGCTGCATTTGCTCTTCATCAGCGATGACGACGCGGCGTCCTGCGCGGAAGCCGGCCTCATGCTTAGGCACACCGTGCAGTTTCACTGGACAAACGTGGCCCCCACGCTCGCCACTGCGTGTGCTTCGCTGCCCCCCGAGGGGGCGCTTTCGCCTGGGGACGGCCCGGCGGCGAAACTGGCCCCCACGCTCGCCACTGCGTGTGCTTCGCTGCCCCCCGAGGGGGCGCTTTCGCCTGGGGACGGCCCAACGGTGAAACTGGCCCCCGCGCTCGCCACTGCGTGTGCTTCGCTGCCCCCCGAGGGGGCGCTTTCGCCTGGGGACGGCCCGGCGTTGGAACTGGCCGCCAAAGGCAGGCGCTTCAACAGCTTCGACGATTTCCTAATGTCGCTGAGCCATGAAAAGCGCAAGAAAATCCGCCAGGAGCGGCGCAAGGTTTTTGACGCCGGAGTCAGCTTTCGCTGGTCGCTCGGCCGGGACATTACCGGTTCCGATTGGGATTTTTTCTATCACTGCTACGAGCGAACGTATTACGAGCATGGCAATGCGCCCTACCTGAGCCGCGACTTTTTTCATCGCATGGCCACGACCATGCCGGAAAACTGGCTGCTCTTTGTGGCGCAGCGTAACGGCGCGGGGATTGCTACTAGTTTGATAGCTGTCAACGCCAGCTCATCAATGGTTACAGGCCAATCTGACTCTGAAGTTGAAGTCAAAACCGCGTATGGCCGTTATTGGGGAGCAATGGAGCGAGTGGACTGCCTGCACTTTGAAGCCTGCTACTACCAGCCGCTGCAGTGGTGTATTGAGCACGGTTTCCAGCGTTTCGAAGGCGGTGCCCAGGGCGAGCACAAAATGGCACGGGCATTGCTGCCGGTAAAAACCACCAGTGCCCACTGGCTGGCGCACCCGGCCTTTGCCGATGCGGTGGAGCGCTTCCTGGCGCGTGAGGGGGAAGGCATCAGCAGCTACATGCAGGAACTGGAGCGCCGCAACCCGTTCAGGCAAGCCGGCCGGGGCAAGGTAGCCCCAGCATGACGTCCGGTTATCGGTAGCTCGTATCGGCCGCGTCCATCGGGCTGAAGCCAGCCTTGCGCTGAGCGGTTATTTCAGGCCGTCATTTCGCTTCATTAACCATCTGAATGGTCTGCTCCTCAACCTCTTTGGCAACCTGCACCAAAGCCGGATCCTGGGACAGCGCGGAAAGCATTTTCACGGGCGTGATCAGGCCAATCCTGGTTTTGCCCTTCTCCGTGAATACCGAGATGCGGCATGGCAGCGCCATGTTCAGGCGCATGTCGGTGGTCAGCACTTTTGCCGCCTGCGCCGGATTGCAGACTTCAAAAACCTTGCATTGTTCATCAAATGCAATGCCTTTGCTGCGAAGCGTGCCCCCCAGGTCATGGACGTGCAGCACTCCGAATTGATGGCGCTTGACGGCGGCGTCAAGGTCGGCCGAGGCCTGGTCGAATGATTTGCTGGTTTCAACAATGTAATACATGAATCACCTCAATGGTTATTGTGAATACTCCCCATGGATGGAACTCTGAACGGCTTGGGTCAGCATGGTCTGGTGGCTTGACCCGCGGCTGCTCCAGTTCGCTGCAGACCGGCCGGACTGGTTGCCGTGGCGGCCGGTCCGGCCTGCGGTCAGACAATGTCCGGCGTTGTCGTGCCCTTCGGATGATGGAGATGATCGAAGGTGTTCCCAAGCAGCCGCTCCAGTTTTTCGACTGCCCCGTGGATGGCCTGGTCAAGCGTTGCCGACAGGTGCGTCACGGCAACCGGCGGCAGGCCGGCAGGCCTGGCCTCCAGCACACATTTCTTGTCGTTGCCGTGGGACTTGTGGCCATTTTCGTCACTGAGGTGAACTTCGACGCGGGTGATTTGTCCACCAAAACGGTGCAGCTTCGCATCTATTGCGGCTGTGACAAACTGCGTCAGGCGCTCGCCGCCCTGAATGGTTTTATCGGTATTGACTTGAATCTGCATGGCGCTTTCTCCTGTGGCGAAAATGAAGGCATTTCAGGCTTCATCCTACCTCAAAGCGGCATCCCGTTCAGGCATGGCAACAGCAGCCGGAGCACGGTGAAGCAGCTGGTCGCCCAACGCGATTAGCGGACGAGGACCAGGGCCGTGGTTGCAACGGCAACCAGGCTCGCCACGGCCAGCGCGCCAACGATCCAGAGGCGAATACGCTGGGTCTCAATGCGAAGAATCAGTTGCGTGTTCTGCTCCGCCAGCGCCTTGATGAGTTCGGACGATGCAACCATCTGGCTTTGCAGGTCGGCCGTGGCCGTCTCGAGTTCCTGAACACGCGCCGCCAGGGCAAAATGGGCCTGCGCCTCGGGCGAAAGCGCTGCCTGCGCGCCCTGCTGAGCCGTGCCGGAGCCCGACGGTGGACCCTTGCCGACCGCATTCCATAATTTTTTTGCGCCAGCGGCCACCTTGGGTGCGTTGCGCACAACGTCAGTCCAGGGAACACTCTGCAAAACGGTCAGCCATCCAATAGCCATGAAAGAACCTTTCCGGTAAATCACATCATCCGATCCGGCGGAAGGCCCGGTAGCCACGTGACGACGCCCGACAGCCAGAAAGGCTCATAGAGCCAGTTTGCCTCAAGTCGCATGACCGGCACCCTCACCACGGCAAACCCTCGTGTCAAAACGTCCCGGCTCGGTTAATGTTTCCCCACGGAGAAATAAGCCATGAAGACACTATCCGGCCTGGACGCGAGTTTTCTTTACCTCGAAACCCCCGAGATGCCCATGCATGTGGGCTCTTTCAATCTGTGTGAATTGCCCCCAGGTTTCAAGGGAAGCTTTCACAAAGCCGTTCAAAAGCATATCGCCAGCCGCATGCATCTGGCGCCGGTGTTCAGACGCAAGCTGGTATTCATGCCCTTGAACCTGGGGCACCCGGCGTGGGTGGAGGCTGAATCGGTGGACTTGGAATTTCATATCCGCCGCGCAGACCCCGCGAAAAAGGGTGCAGCCGCCATGACGCT
>JAHFQQ010000315.1:3073-3449 GCA_023259235.1 Polaromonas sp.
GGCAAGCTGATTGACCGGCGTTTCCCACTCTGGGAATTTTATGTGTTTGACCACATCGAGTTGCCTGACGGCCGCGTAGTGGCAGGCTTTTTGTCCAAAATTCACCATGCAGCGCTCGATGGCAAAGCCGCCGTGATGTTGGCCAGTGCAACACTTGATACGGGGCCCGTGCCGCGTGAAGTCCCGCCGCCTGATCCGACGCACCGCCGCAAGGCCAACAGTAAAGCCGACCTCGAAACAGGCAAGCTGCTGGGCCTGGTCTTTTCCGGCTCGCTGGGCCAGTTTGGCCACATGGCGCGGGCGCTGCCCTCGGCGGTGCGCACCATAAGCCGCGCGCTGATCAGGCAATCCACTGCCGATTCAGCCACGGGAGCGC
>JAHFQQ010000316.1 GCA_023259235.1 Polaromonas sp.
TGTCGTCTGTTGCCACATCCCAGGCCCAGATCATGCCCAGCCTGCGCGCATGCCTGATAGCGGGGTGCTGCGTCAGTGGGGCAAAGGCCAGGTCCAGCGTTTTCGCCAACTCGACATTGCGGACCAGCGCATCGGTTTGGTCAAACAATTCCAGTGTCGCCAGCGCGGCGCGGCAGGCCAGCGGGTTGCCGGTGTAGGAATGTGAGTGCAAGAAGCCGCGTGCAACCTCGTCGTCGTAAAACGCGCCGTAAACCTTCTCGGTGGTCAGCACGGCCGACAGCGGTAGAGTGCCGCCGGTAAGTCCTTTCGAGAGGCAAATAAAATCAGGTCGGATACCGGCCTGCTGGTGCGCAAACATCGTGCCGGTGCGGCCAAAGCCGGAGGCGATTTCATCGGCAATCAGGTGCACCTCGTAGCGGTCGCACAGGGCGCGGGCCTCGCGCAGGTAGGCGGCATCATGCATGGCCATGCCAGCGGCGCACTGCACCATCGGCTCCACAATCAGGGCGGCGGTTTGAGCGTGGTGCTGTTCCAGCCAGCTTTGCAGCGCAACGGCTGCGCGCCGGGCTGTTCCTGCAGCGCTTTCACCTGGCCACGCACCGCGCGCATCGGGACTTGGCACGGTGGCGGCCAGTCGCACTAAAGGCGCATAGGCTTCCCGGAAAATGGCGATGTCGGTGACAGCCAGAGCGCCCACCGTTTCGCCATGGTAGCCGCCAGCCAGTCCGGCAAAACAGCACTTCTCCGGCCGTCCGGTATTGCGCCAGTAATGGGCGCTCATTTTCAGGGCGATCTCGGTGGCACTGGCACCGTCACTACTGTAAAAGGCATGGCCCAGGCCGGTCAGGGCACTCAGTCGCTCGGACAGTTCCACCACGGGCTGGTGCGTGAATCCGGCCAGCATGATGTGATCGAGCCGCTCTAGTTGGTCACAAAGAGCCGCCTTGATGTGCGGATGGCTGTGGCCAAACAGGTTAACCCA
Organism: Polaromonas sp.; assembly: GCA_023259235.1. Lineage (GTDB taxonomy): Bacteria > Pseudomonadota > Gammaproteobacteria > Burkholderiales > Burkholderiaceae_C > Polaromonas. The sequence continues at coordinate 983 of JAHFQQ010000316.1, forward strand.
CCACGAGCTGATGCCGTCAAGGTAGCGCTTGCCGTCAAAGTCATAAAGCCACACGCCTTCCGCTCTGGCAATTGGCACCGGAGGTTGCGTTTCGTGCTCCTTCATCTGTGTGCACGGGTGCCACACATAGCGCAGGCTGCGCTGGATCATTGCCTGCTTGTTCATAGGCCTTTGGGGCAAAAGCGGGAAAGGAAGGCCAACGGACTGAATCAGGGCCTTTGCACTGGAATGGTCGAGCGCTCTTCCTGGATGCGGTTGTCCGGGTTGACGAAGACCAGCTTGGGTTTGAAGATCGCTACTTCCTTCTCGTCGATCTGGGCAAAGGCTGCGATGATGACCAGGTCGCCCACCGCGGCACGGCGCGCCGCCGAACCGTTGACCGAAATGATGCGGCTGCCGCGTTCAGCCCGGATGGCGTAGGTGATGAAGCGTTCGCCGTTGTTGATATTCCATATATGGACCTGTTCATTTTCGGCCAGGTTCGCGGCGTCCAGCAGGTCCTCGTCTATGGCGCATGATCCCTCGTAGTTGAGTTCGCAGTGAGTCACGGCGGCACGATGGATCTTTGATTTAAGCAGGGTTCTGAACATGGCGGGAAGCGATGGAAGTGAATAAAAGGGTTGCGCGGCCTGTGCTGGCAGACCTGAAGCGAAGGGTCTTTTCCAGAGGCTGTAACATTTCGAACCTTACCCTGGAATTATTCGATAGTTTAGGGCATGCTGACTGCCTCTCTTTCCATTCAAATTACTGATGAAAACGACATTTGATTTTTCTCCCGAGGCGCTCGATCGACTGGCCCAGGCCGACGCCGCGCGGGCACTGGCCGAAGATATCGGCACCGGGGATCTGACCGCCGCCCTGATTGACCCAGCCGCCCAGGCGTGGGCGCGGGTGCTGGCCCGGGAAAGCGCGGTGTTGTGCGGCAGCGCCTGGGTGCAGGCGGCGTTCAGTCAGCTCGATCCGCAGGCTACGCTGGACTGGCATGTGCAGGACGGTGAGCGTTGCGCAGCCAATCAGGTGGTGTTCGAGGTACGGGGGCAAACCCGGGCCCTGTTGACGGGCGAACGTACGGCACTGAATTTTTTACAGCTTTTAAGCGCCGTTGCGAACACGACAGCGACATTTGTCGCTATTGTGAAGGGTACGCGGTCGCAGATTGTGGACACCCGCAAAACGCTGCCGGGCCTGCGCCTGGCGCAAAAATATGCCGTCCGCACCGGCGGCGGCACCAATCACCGGATCGGACTGTACGACGCGGTTCTCATCAAGGAAAACCACATTGCCGCCGCTGGCGGCATTGCGCAGGTGTTGCAGCGTACCGCGCAGGTCGCCGCACAGGCTGATTTCGTGGAAATTGAAGTGGAGTCGCTGGATCAGTTGGCGCAGGCGCTGGCTGCCGGTGCGCGCATGGTGCTGCTCGACAACATGGACCTGGCCAGCCTGCGCGAGGCGGTGCGCATCAACGCCGGGCGGGCGATTCTGGAAATTTCGGGCGGTGTCACGCTGGACGGCCTGCGCGCCCTGGCCGAAACGGGCGTGGACCGCATTTCCGTCGGAGCACTGACCAAGGACGTGCGCGCGATTGATTTTTCGATGCGCTTTGATGCACCGCGGGGAGCGCTGTGATGCAAGCCCCCACCATCGACGTCGAGTACGAGCAGCCCGACCCGGATGCTGCCGGCACGACTGCAGGATCCGCCGCGCCAGCCATTTGCAGCACGCACCACGCCTGGGCGCGCGTGCCCATCGAACCGCCTCCGGATGAGCGTGCCGCGCTGAAGGAAAATATCCGCCGCCTGCTGAAGGAAAAAAATGCCGTGATGGTGTCGCACTACTACGTGCACCCGGATTTACAGAACCTGGCCGAGGAAACCGGCGGCCTGGTGAGCGATTCGCTGGAGATGGCGCGCTTCGGGCGCGATCATCCGGCCACTACGCTGGTGGTGTCGGGAGTGCGCTTCATGGGTGAGACGGCCAAGATCCTCTCGCCCGAAAAGCGCGTGCTGATGCCTGACCTGGATGCCACCTGCTCGCTGGACCTGGGTTGCCCGGCAGATGAATTCAGTGCGTTTTGCGATGCCCACCCCGATCGCACCGTGGTGGTGTATGCCAACACCAGCGCCGCCGTCAAGGCGCGCGCCGACTGGGTAGTCACATCGAGCTGCGCGCTGGACATCGTGCGTGCGCTCAAAGCGCAGGGCCAGAAAATTCTCTGGGCCCCCGACCGCCATCTGGGCGGCTACATTCAGCGCGAAACCGGCGCCGACATGGTGCTATGGAATGGTGCCTGCATCGTCCACGACGAGTTCAAGGCCTTTGAACTGGCAGGGCTGAAAAAGGAACACCCCCAGGCCAAGGTGCTGGTGCACCCCGAGTCTCCGGCCGACGTGGTGGCGCTGGCCGATGTCGTGGGTTCGACCTCGGCCATCCTCAAGGCCGCGCGCGAGATGAACGGGCCCGAAT
>JAHFQQ010000078.1 GCA_023259235.1 Polaromonas sp.
CTCATAGGGTAACTGCAGGCGCACCGGCACCCATCGGGATTGGGCGGCGTCCACCGAGATCACTTCCTCCGAAGCCAGCGCCAGACCCGGCAGGCCTTGCACTGCGATGCGATAGTTCTGTGTACTTTCAGTGGCATTCATTACCTGAAGCCGGTAAACGTTCTCGATCTTGCCCGCATTCACAATTCGCGCAAGCGAGGCACGGTCCCGCACCACATCAACCTTGAATGGCGTACGCAGAGCCAGGCTGGTAAACATTGCAACGGTTACTGTGCCAAGAATGACGGTGTAGACCAGTACCCGCGGACGGAACACCCTGCGCAGAAGCTCTGCACGGGTCCACCCCTGTACCAGTGCATTCTTGGTCGAGTAGCGGATCAACCCTCGCGGATAGTTCATCTTGTCCATCACGGTGTCGCACACATCAATGCATGCGGCGCAACTGATGCACTCGTACTGCAGCCCCTTTCGGATGTCGATGCCCGTGGGGCAGACCTGAACACACAGCGTGCAATCCACACAGGCACCCAGATTCAGGGATTTTGGGTCGGCCTTTCTTGGACGGGAGCCACGTGGCTCGCCACGTGCCTCGTCGTAGGTGACGATCAGCGTGTCGTTGTCGAACATGGCGCTCTGGAACCGTGCGTAGGGACACATGTATTTGCAAACCTGCTCGCGCATATAGCCCGCGTTGCCATAAGTGGCAAACCCATAGAAGAATACCCAGAAGGTCTCCCACGGCCCCATGTTCGCGGTCAGGAAGCTCAGGCCGAGTTCCTTGATTGGCGTAAAGTAACCCACAAACGTGAACCCTGTCCAAAGGGAAAGCGCAATCCACAAGACCTGTTTGCTGGCCTTTCGCCTGAACTTGTTCAGGGACATTGGCCCGGAATCAAGCCGCAAGCGCGCCGAGCGGTCGCCTTCTGTCAGTTTCTCCAGCCAGACGAAAAGCTCGGTATACACCGTTTGCGGGCAGGCGTAGCCACACCACTGCCGGCCGGCCACTGCCGTAAACAGGAACAGCGACAACGCCGAAATGACAAGGACACCGGTCAGGTAGATAAAGTCCTGCGGATATAGAATCAGCCCGAAAATATAAAAGCGCCTGGCGCCGAGGTCGAAAAGCACCGCCTGGCGCTGACCCCACTCCAGCCACGGCAAACCATAAAATAGCGCTTGGGTTAGAAACACCAGCCCCCAGCGCCATCTGGAAAAGAAGCCCGATACGCTGCGCGGATAGATTTTCTTTTGCGCTTGATACAGGGAAACCGTTGCTTCATTGGCACCGCCTGACAGGGCTTCCGGTTGCACGCCTTTTTCAACGACTATGGGATTGGCTTTTCTGGCGGGAAGTTCGGATTTTTTCACAGGGTCGGCTCAATACATGAAGCCAGTCGGGGATTTCCCCGGCAGGCATGAATCACTTCAAGGCCGTGGCGCCAGCCTTGTTGGACAGCCCCCACACGTATGAGGCCAAAACATGAATCTGAGATTCGGTGAGCTTGTCTTTTTGCGCTGGCATCTGGTTGACCTTGCCGTTGTTGACCATGGCCACGATGGCATTTTCACCCCATCCATGCAGCCATATGTCGTCCGTGAGGTTCGGCGCGCCAATGACCTGGTTGCCTTTTCCGTCGGCGCCATGGCATGCCGCACAGACCACAAACTTGGCTTTGCCAAGAGATGCCCTGAGCGAATCATGTGGGCTGCCGGACAAACTAAGAACATATTGCGCCACGTTGCGCACATCATCCGGTGTGCCAACGGCAGCGGCGATGGGTGGCATGTTGCCGATACGGCCATTGGTTATGGATTCTTTGATATTGTCGGGGGAGCCGCCGTGCAGCCAGTCGGCATCGGTCAGGTTCGGAAAGCCCTTGCTGCCCCGTGCATCTGAACCGTGGCACTGCGAACAGTTATTCATGAACAGGCGTTCACCAATCGCCATGGCCTTTACATCGCGCGCCACCTCTTCGGGCTTCATGGCATTGAACTTCGCATACAGGGGTTCCACCTCCTTGTTGCCTTTGGCCACTTCCGCTTCGTATTGGCCAATCTGGCTCCAGCCCAGCTTGCCAGAGAAATTACCGAGGCCGGGGTAGAGGGCCAGATAAATCAGGGCAAAAACAGTGGTAATGACAAACAGCCATACCCACCAGCGAGGCAGGGGGTTATTCATCTCGCGCAGATCGCCATCCCATACATGGCCAGTGGTATTGTCACTGGCAGTCATGGCCTTGGCCTTGCCACTTAACCACAACAGCAGCAGACAGGCCACGATGCTCGCCAAAGAAATTCCAGCTACATAAACCGACCAGAAGTTACTCGTGAAGTCGCTCATTTCCTATTCCTTGTCTGATCCGTTTGTAGTTTGCATTAGTCCTGCTCGAAAGGCAGCCGCGCTGCCTCGTCAAAGCTGGCGGCATTGCGGCCGGACCATGCCCACACCATGATCGCAATAAATGCAATAACGGAAATCACTGTCACGATGGACCTGAGTTCGTTGATATCCATGTTGAACACTCCGTGAGTTATTTACGGTGAATTCCAAGCACCTGCAGATAGGCAATGACTGCTTCAATTTCGGTCTTTCCCTTGATCTCGCCAGGTGCTTTGGCAATCTGCTCATCGGTGTAGGGCGTTCCCACTGTGCGCAACCCCCTCATGTGGGCCTGAATGGTCGAGTCGTCCACCATGGCTTTCTCCAGCCACGAATAGGCTGGCATATTCGACTCGGGCACCACATCGCGCGGGTTGTTCAGGTGAATCCGCTGCCATTCATCACTGTATTTCCCGCCCACCCGCGCGAGGTCCGGGCCGGTGCGCTTGCTGCCCCACTGGAACGGGTGGTCATACACAAACTCACCTGCCACGGAATAAGGGCCATAACGCAGCGTCTCGGCACGAAATGGGCGAATCATTTGTGAGTGGCAGTTGTAACAGCCCTCGCGCTGGTAGATGTCGCGCCCAGCCAACTGCAGCGCCGTGTAAGGCTGCAAACCCTTGATCGGTTCAGTGGTGGACCGCTGGAAGAACAGAGGCACGATCTCAACCAGGCCGCCTACAGCGAGCACCAGGAGAATCATCACGATCATCAGAAAGTTGCTGGTTTCAATCTTTTCGTGCGAAAAGCCGCCGCCGGTATTTCGGTTTGCCATGTTGTTTTGCTCCTCAGGCGTGGGCTGCGGCGACTGGAATGGTGACGATCACCGACCGGCCAGCGGTTGCCGTTTTTACCATGTTCCAGAGCATGATCAGCATGCCGCCTAGATAGAGCAACCCTCCAAGCAGGCGCAACACATAGAAGGGATAGGTAGCCTTGACCGACTCCACAAAGGTATAGGTCAGCGTGCCGTCGGGGTTGACCGCGCGCCACATCAAACCTTGCATCACGCCGGCAATCCACATGGCTGCGATATAAATCACGATGCCGATGGTCGCAGTCCAGAAGTGGACTTCAACCGCCTTCGGGCTATACATCTGCTTCTGGCCGAAAAGGCGCGGGATCAGATAGTACAGGCTCCCGATGGTAACCAGTCCGACCCAGCCCAAGGCGCCGGAGTGCACGTGGCCAATGGTCCAGTCGGTGTAATGGGAAAGCGCATTGACCGTCTTGATCGACATCATGGGTCCCTCGAATGTGCTCATGCCATAAAAGGAAAGCGATACGATCAGAAAGCGCAGGATCGGGTCATCGCGCAGTTTGTGCCAGGCACCCGATAGCGTCATGATGCCGTTGATCATGCCGCCCCAGCTCGGCGCCAGCAGAATCAGGGAAAAAACCATGCCTACCGACTGCGTCCAGTCTGGGAGGGCGGTGTAGTGCAGGTGGTGTGGCCCAGCCCACATGTACGTGAAAATCAACGCCCAAAAGTGAACTATGGACAAGCGGTAGGAGTACACCGGACGCTCAGCCTGCTTCGGAATGAAGTAGTACATCATGCCCAGAAAGCCCGCTGTCAGAAAAAACCCCACCGCATTGTGGCCGTACCACCATTGCACCATGGCATCCTGCACCCCTGCGTAGGCCGAGTAGGACTTCATGTAGCCCACGGGAATGGCGGCGCTATTGACCAGGTGCAACATGGCAACTGCGATGATGAAGGCACCAAAGAACCAGTTGGCGACGTAAATATGCTTGACTTTCCGGGTGCCCACAGTGCCAAAAAACACGACAGCGAATGACACCCAGACCAGCGTGATCAGAATGTCGATCGGCCACTCAAGTTCAGCATATTCCTTGGACTGGGTGAAGCCAAGGGGCAGAGAAATTACGGCCGCCAAAATGACCAGTTGCCAGCCCCAGAATGTGAATGCCGCCAGCTTGTCTGCAAACAGGCGCACCTGACAGGTACGTTGCACCACGTAATAAGCTGTCGCAAACAAACCACAACCACCGAATGCAAAAATCACAGGATTGGTGTGCAAAGGCCGCAATCGACCGTAGCTGAGCCAAGGAACCCCGAGATTGAGTTCTGGCCAGGCCAATTGCGCCGCGATGATCACGCCCACCAGCATGCCGACCACGCCCCACACCACCGTCATGACGGCGAACTGCCTCACAACGGTGTCGTTGTAGGTCGTGGCTTGGCTATTGGCAAATCTCATTTTCACTCCCTTCTTGTCTTATCTTAAGTATTGCTTGAGGATATCGTGAAGGCAGCCGTTTGCAATTTGATCCATGTCAATCCTGATGAAGAATGCGCTCACCCTCAGCATCAATGTCGTCGAATTGACCACGATGGATGGCCCACCACAGCCCGCCAAGGATGAAGAACACGAGCATGACGGACAGCGGAATTAACAGAAAAAGTATATCCATCAAGGAGCCTCCAGGGGTTGAACGGCCGTCGACAAACGCAGCGCGTTGAGCACCACCAGCAACGAACTGAAGGCCATGCCCAGCCCGGCCAGCCAGGCGGGCAACCAGCCCAGCATGGCCATTGGCACGCTGATGGCGTTGTAAATAGCAGCCCACCACAGATTTTGCCGCACAATGGCAAGCGTGCGACGGGCGCGGACCAGCGTCTGCACCACACTCCCCAGCCGGCTCCCAAGCACAACAAAATCAGATTGCGCCTGGGCCAGCGGAACCGCCTGTCCGAAGGCAAAGGAGACATGCGCTCCGGCCAGCACCGGGCCGTCGTTCAGGCCATCCCCAACCATGGCCACGTTGCGACCCTGGGCCTGCAAGCCGCGCAGGAAGCCAAGCTTGTCCTTCGGCGTGCAGCCGCCACGGGCTTGGCTGACACCGGCTTGCCGCGCCACGCGGGCCACCGTTTCCGGGGTGTCGCCCGATAGCAGGTGCACCCGCACGCCATAATCAGCCAGGGCGGACACGGCGGCCCGGGCATCGCAGCGCAGTTCCTCGTGCAACTCAAACGTGGCGACCCAGCCGTGATCGTCACTGAGGCAGGCGTGCAAAAAATCCGTTTCGGGTGGCTCCACCCCACAAAAACGCGCCGAACCCAGACGCGCCGACCTGACACCGATTTGGTTGCCGGTGCTGACCAGGCGGCCCGACAGGCCCTGTCCGGCTGATTCTTGCACAGCTTCAGCCGGCCTGATCACGAGACTGCCTTCTTCGTCCCGCCACGCAGCCACCAGTGCACGCGATACCGGATGCAAAGAATGCTGCGCCAGCGCAACCGCGATGGCCAAGCCTTCTTTTCGGGAGACGCCGTTCCGAGTGTGCACCTTGCCCAGCACAAACCCATCGCGCGTCAGGGTGCCTGTCTTGTCGAACACCACCGTATCCACGCTCGCCAGGGATTCCAGCGCCTGCAGGCGGCGCGCCAGCACGCCACCGCGCGCCAGAGCCCCGGCGCTGGCCAGCATGGCTGCTGGTGTTGCCAGGGACAGCGCGCAGGGACAGGTCACCACCAGCACCGCCACCGCCACCATCAGCGCATGACCCGGGTCATGTGGCCACCAATATGCGCCCGCCCCGCCGGCTGCCAACAAAACAAAGAGCAGAAAAGGCCTGGCAATGCGGTCGGCCAGCCGCGCCAGCTGAGGCTTGGAAGTTGAAGCACTTTCCATCAGGGTCACAATTTGCGCAAAGCGCGTATCGCTGCCAGTGCATTCGACACGCACCAGCACGGCGGCGGTCAGATTGTGGCTGCCGGCAATCACGACGCTGCCCGGGCTGCGTGGCAGCGGACGGGATTCGCCGGTGAGCAGAGCCTCATCGGCCAGGGTCTGGCCTTCCAGAATGACACCATCGGCTGGAAAAGCCTCGCCCGGCAACACACGGATGACGTCGCCAGCGACCAGCCGGCGAACCGCGACGCGTTCAAACTCGCCGTTAGGGCCACGCCGCTCCACGCTGTCGGGCAGGCGGTTCATCAGTGCCTCCAGTGCCCCCGCCGTGCGGTCGCGCAGGCGCAGTTCCAGCCAGCGGCCGGTCAGCAGGAAAAACACAAACATGGTGAAGGAATCGAAATACACTTCGGCCCCAAAAATGCCCGCAGGCTCGAAGGTGCCGATGGAACTCACCACAAATGTGAGCGCCATGCCCAAGGCGACCGGCAGGTCCATGCTGACGCGACGCCGATGCAGGTCACGCAGTGCGCTGCCAAAGAACGGAGCACAGGAAAACAGCAGCACCGGCAGCGACAGCAGCCACGAAGCCCATCGCAGCAATTGCGCCATGTCGGGTGCCAGGTCGCCCGGCCGGGCAATGTAGGCAGGCCATGAATACATCATGACCTGCATCATGCAAAACCCGGCCACGCTCAAACGCCACAGCGCCTGGCGCGTTTCTGTGCGTCGACGCTCAAGAGCAAAGGCATCATTGGCCGGCACCGCCGGGTAACCGGCGCGCTGCGCGGCCTGCATCCAGACAGAGGGTTTGACCGCCTGGTCGGACCAGACGATACGGCCGCGATGGCTGGCTGCGCTCACATCCACCGACAGCACGCCGGGGACCTGGCGCAAGGCATCCTCAATGGTCAGCGCGCAGGCCGCGCAGTGCATGCCTTCAAACACCACGCTTGATTCCCAGCATGCAGGCCGCTGCGGCAACGGCCGGCTGAAGGCGGTCCACTCCTGCGGGTCGTCGAGCAGCGCCAACGGCATGGCATTGGTGGCAGCCGTCAGGCCGGGTCCGGAAGGGAGCGGTGGTGACAGACTGGCCGGATACATGATTGAGGAGCTTAGCGGCTTTTACATCTGCCGCTTAAACCTGAGTAAAAAACTGCAAAATCCCGCCGTTTATGCCAGCAAGCGCACTTTTTCCACAAACGCCTGACCGCCGTGCGACGAATTGCCGGCAGCATCTGAAACAGCGCCTACAGGGCTCTCACCGCGGCCAGGCGGCGCATGACCTGCTGAACGATGTCGCTTTGCATGTCACGGTAGAGCAACGCCTCTTCAGCCTCCTTGGCCAGCGCGGCCGATTCACTGTAGCTGATATCGCGCCGCTGCACGATTTCGGTATCGGGAATCAACTCCTTTCCCGCAACCGTCCGCAATCTGAAACGAAGGCGCATGCGCAGCTGAATCTCGCTCACCTGCCCCGAAGCGTTCTGACTGAGGACCACTCTTTCGCGCTGATTGGCCAGCACCTCGAGAATAACTTGGGCCCGATCAATCTGCCGGCTGTCGGTGATGACCTCGACCTTGCGGGTGGACTCCAGCGAGCGCTTGAGCTCCACGCCCAGTGGCGATGCTTCAACCACGCCGCTGTACAGCGCCGTGAACGCGAAGCTGGGTGCCTTGCGCAGCGCAAAGCCGCAGGCGCTAAGACCAACGGCGGCGCCAGACGCCATCAGGGACAGTAAAGTGCGGCGTTGCATCGTTGGCCTGGTGTGGGTGTTCTTCCGGGGGTACCTCAGACCACGATATTGACCAGGCGTCCCGGCACCACGATGATCTTTTTCGCAAGCGCACCCCCAGCTTGCCTGATGAAGGCTTCTGAAGCCAGCGCGGCGGCCTCAATCACCGCGTTGTCGGCACCGGCCGGGACCGTGACCGAGCCACGCAGCTTGCCATTGACCTGCAGCACCAGCGCGATTTCATCCTGCGCCAGCGCCGATTCGTCCACGGTGGGCCACGACGCATCAAGCAGGTCGCCATGGTCTGCGTTGTAGCCGATCTCATTCCATAGCGTATACGCGATATGCGGACAAACCGGATAAAGAATTCGCAGCAGAATCGAAATCGCCTCGCTTCGAAACGCCAGCACCTCATTGGCACGGGGTAATGCACCCACGTTTCCAGCCAACGAGACTCCTTCAACAGTATTCAACAGCTTCATGCAGGCAGAAACAACCGTGTTGTATTGCATCCGCTCATAGTCATAAGTTGCCTGTTTCAATATTTTGTGGACGTCCGTGCGTGCGCTTTGAATGTCATTGGCGCAAGTCTTCCAGCTTGAAGGGGCAGTCACTCTTTGGGTTTTCAACTGCCCAAAATTTTGACTGCAGAAATTCCAGACCCGGCGCAAAAAGCGGTAGGAGCCTTCCACCGCCGCGTCATTCCACTCCAGCGTCGCCTCGGGCGGGGCGGTAAACATGGTGTAGAGCCGGGCGGTGTCCGCACCGTATTTCTCGATCAGGTCCTGAGGGTCCACGCCGTTATTCTTGCTTTTGCTCATGGTTCCCACGCCTTCGTAGTTCACCAGCAGGCCGTCCGACTTGCGCCTGGCTCCCGTGATCTTGCCTGCGGCGTCGTGGATGTCTTCCACTTCGCCGGGCCAGAAATATTCGATGCCTCCCTTCTCGCTTTTGCGCGAGTAAATGTGGTTGAGCACCATGCCTTGCGTGAGCAACCTGGTGAAAGGCTCGTCAATCTTGACGAGGCCCATGTCGCGCATGACCTTGGTCCAGAAACGCGCATACAGCAGATGCAGGATGGCGTGCTCGATGCCACCGATATACTGATCCATCGGCATCCAGTAGTCCGCGCCTTCGGCCACCATCTTCTGGTCGTTCCGCGGATCGCAGTAGCGCATGTAATACCACGACGAATCGACAAAGGTGTCCATGGTGTCGGTTTCCCGCCGCGCCGGTTTTCCGCAGGACGGGCAGGTCACGCCCGCGTGAAAGCCTTCGTGCTTGTGCAGCGGATTGCCTGACCCATCCGGCACGCAGTCCAGCGGCAACACCACGGGCAGGTCTTTTTCAGGCACCGGCACCGCTCCGTGTTCCTCGCAGTGAATGATGGGAATAGGCGTGCCCCAATAGCGCTGACGGCTCACGCCCCAGTCGCGCAAGCGCCAAGTGGTCTTTTTTTCGCCCATGCCCTTGGCAGCCAAGTCGGCGGCCACTGCATCAACACACACCTTGAATCCCATGCCGTCGTACTTGCCGGAGTGAATGGCCACACCGTGCTGCTTGTCGCCATACCAGTCAGCCCACGCATCGGCGCTGAAGCGCTGGCCTTTTACATCAGTGACCTGCTTGATAGAAAGGCCATACTTTTTGGCAAACTCAAAATCCCGCTCATCGTGCGCCGGGACACCCATGACAGCGCCGTCACCATAACTCATGAGCACGTAGTTGCCGACCCAGACCTCGATCGGCTCGCCGGTGAGCGGATGCTTGACAGACAGACCGGTGCGCTCGCCTCTCTTCTCCTGCGTGGCGAGTTCGGCTTCGGTGGTCCCGCCGGACTTGCATTCTTCAATGAACACGGCGAGTTCGGAATTCGACCTGGCCGCATGCAGCGCAAGCGGATGCTCGGGCGCCACGGCGCAGAACGTCACGCCCATGATGGTGTCGGCGCGCGTAGTGAAGACGTACATCTTGCCGTCATCGATCAGGGCGCCCGAGGCGTCCCGGATGTCATGTGGAAAGGCAAAGCGCACACCTTCGCTTTTGCCGATCCAGTTTTCCTGCATCAACTTGACGCGCTCGGGCCAGCCCGGCAGTTTGTCGCTGACGCAATCGAGCAGTTCCTCGGCGTAGTCGGTGATCTTCAGGTAATAACCGGGAATCTCGCGCTTTTCCACTACGGCGCCGGTGCGCCAGCCCTTGCCGTCGATCACCTGTTCATTGGCCAGCACGGTCTGGTCCACCGGATCCCAGTTCACCACCTGGGTCCTGCGGTAAGCGATGCCCTTTTTCAGCATCTTCAAAAACAGCCACTGGTTCCATTTATAATAGCTCGGGTCGCAGGTCGCTACCTCGCGGCTCCAGTCGATCGCCAGCCCCATCGCCTGCATCTGCTTTTTCATATAAGCGATGTTCTCGTAGGTCCATCTGGCAGGTGGCACGCCGTTTTTCAGCGCGGCATTCTCCGCGGGCAGGCCAAACGCATCCCAGCCCATGGGCATAAGCACGTTGTAGCCCTTCATGCGCAGGTAGCGCGTGAGCATGTCGTTGATGGTGTAATTGCGCACATGGCCCATGTGCAGCTTGCCGCTGGGGTAAGGCAGCATCGAGCAGGCGTAGAACTTCTTCTTGCTCGGGTCTTCGATCACGCGGTAGGCATCAATGGCAGCCCACTGGGTTTGGGCGCCGTATTCAACGTCAAGGTGGTTATATTTGTCTTGCATGAAAAATTCTGGAAACCGGGAAATCCCGAAAACACGGGCCAGGCGGCCGAAACCGTAAACTACTGATTTTAGAGGCTGGGCGCAACGTTCCCCGTCAGCGATCCACCAACGGTGCACCCGCAGCGGCTGGAGCGGGCTCGGCGACAAAGCCAATGCGGCTCAAGCCGGCTTTCTGCGCCAGCCCCATGATGGCAACGACTTTTCCATAGGGGACCGCCGCATCAGCCCGCAATTGGACTTCAGTATCCGGGTTTTGGGTCGCGGCCTGTGCCAGATCAAGCGCCAGCTCATCGAGCTTGCGCGGCCTGTCATTGAGGAAAGTCTGGCCCGACTGATCGACCACCAGCGTCACAAAGGCAGCTACATTGCCATGCCTGGCCGCATCAGTTTTTGGCAGATCGAGCCGGATGGCGCTGCCCAGCAAGGGGGCGGTGATGATGAAAATAACCACCAGCACCAGCATCACATCGACCAGTGGCGTGACATTGATCTCACTCATGGGTTGCGGACTGGGCATGCGTTCCAGACGACCGAAACTCATCGCGATTGATCCAGTGTGGATGCGGGAGCCACCAGGTCTTGCGCCGGACGCGCTTCCAAGGGACAACCAGCCCCCTCGGCGGGCAGCGCAGTACGCGCGGCGACAAGCGTGGGGACCAACAATTCGCGCAAATCCCGTGCAAAACCTTCCAGGTCGGCCTCGATGCGGCCCACGAAACGGCCAAAGATGTTGAAAGCGAGCACGGCCGGTATCGCCACCGCCAGACCAGCTGCAGTCATGACCAGTGCCTCGCCAACCGGGCCGGAGACCTTGTCAATCGTGATCTGGCCGGCCAGGGCAATGCCCTTGAGTGCATGGTAAATGCCCCAAACCGTGCCCAGCAAACCGACGAAGGGCGCGGTAGCCCCGACAGTGGCCAGCAGGACCTGACCGAACTGGAGCTTGTGCAGCACCGCATGCAGGGCATTGCGCAGCACGCGGGTGAGCTGCTGGGTCTCGCTGCCGGCAAATGCCAGTGTGCCGGCAGCCTCGAAACGGGTCGCGACGATCAGCGGCAGAACCAGCGCATCGCGGTCGAACGCGGCAACCTTTTGCTGCCCCTCATCCACCGATGCCGCCTGCCAGAACCCGGCAATGCTGCGTGCCACGTCGCCCACCGCACGCAGCAGCAGCCAGGCCTTCCACAAAATCACCACCCAGCTCGCCACCGACATGACCAGCAACAAGACTGCAACCACCCTGCTGAGCGCATCGCCTTGCGTCATGAGTGCCCACAAGTTCACGGGCGGGTCACTTCAAATGGAGCACGTCGAACATGTCAAAAAGGCCGGCGGCCTGCCCATCAAGAAAACGCGCGGCGCGCAGGCTGCCTTGGGCGTAGGTGGCGCGGCTTGAGGACTTGTGGGTGATCTCGATGCGCTCGCCGATCCCGGCAAACAGCACAGTGTGATCACCCACGATATCGCCGCCACGAATACTGGCAAAACCAATGCTGGACGGGTCGCGCTCGCCGGTAATTCCCGCACGCGCATACACCGCGCAGTCTTTCAGGTCACGGCCCATCGCAGCGGCAATCACCTCACCCATTTTGAGGGCTGTCCCCGAGGGCGCATCGACTTTGTGGCGATGGTGCGCTTCAATGATTTCAATGTCGTAGCCAGTGGACAGCGCCTTGGCGGCCATCTCGAGCAGCTTGAGCGTAACGTTGACTCCCGCGCTCATGTTGGGCGCCATCACGATCGCGATGTCGCGGGCTGCAGCAGCAATCTGGACCTTTTGCGCCCCGGAAAAACCGGTCGTTCCAATCACCATTTTGACGCCCAACTCGCGGCAGACGGCCAAATGCGCCAGGGTACCCTCAGGCCGGGTAAAGTCGATCAACACGTGGGAGTTTTCCAGCCCCTGGCGAATGTCTGAATGAATAAGAATACCGCTGGAGCGCCCCGCAAAAGCGGCCGCATCCAGACCAATCGACGGGCTGGCAGCCAGATCAAGCGCACCCGTCAACAGACAATCGGCGCTGGCGCCTATCGCTTCAATCAGCATCTGGCCCATCCGTCCGCCGGCGCCGGCCACTGCGATTCGATGCTGCGCCAGCGGTGTTGCGCCTTGCGTCATGCCGTCACTCACCGTTTCGGGCTCTCGAGCGGCGGATACGCCGTGGTCTGCGCACCAGCGGAGATGCCGGGCACCGCGGCAACTCCGCTCGAGTCCGCCTGGCCAGCAGCAGATTTTTCGGCGGCGGCCTTGAGCTGCTCTTCGGTCGCCTGCAGAACCGGCACCTTTCCAAAATTGCGCCTGGTGTCCAGCTTGGCGATGAATTCCTGTTCGCTTGGCATCGTGTCGCCAGCAAATCGCTCCAACTGGTCGCCCTTGAAATACACCGTGTATTTGAACGACTGGGGTTCAACGCCCTGCCGCTTCAGGGTAAAGACATAATCCCAACGGTCAGCGTGAAACAGGCTGGCCAGCAAAGGTGTGCCCAGTACCGCCTTGACCTGCTCGCGCGTCATGCCGGGCCGAAGTTGCTCGATTTGCTCCCGGGAGACGAAATTGCCCTGGATGATATCTATCTTGTAGGGCTTGATCCAGTTCACCGGGTTAACCGCGCTGGCGCTCATGCCGCTGGTC
>JAHFQQ010000079.1:0-1367 GCA_023259235.1 Polaromonas sp.
GTAGCGAACATGGCCAGTGACGCGCGAAATTCCCGCTGGGAAAAGCTCGGGCTGCGCGCATGGCGAGGGGCGGCGGGGGACAACATAGCAGGCTAATTTAACCCAAGCCGGCCTTGTGCGTATTCAGGGCTGCGGCGCGCTGGATCCGCCGCATTGCTTCCAGCGAGCGGACATGGCGCATCCGTGGTGCCATTTCCAAAAATTCGCGTGTCAATCTAGCCACGAAAAATTTCCATTACGCAGAAATTGCTGCGTGTTGATCACAATGCGCAAGCACCATAAAAGGCCAACGTCATTTGCGGAATCTCACCTCTGTCCGGCCCAGACGTGACGAACTGCATCGACCTACCAAAGGCACCCTCCTGGCCCTCAAGTGTGAAGAATGTTGCCTGCAATTAATGGAAAATCAGGCTATCAGAATAACTAATGCGGTGAAATCCTTGCGATGAGTACTTTTGACCCCGATGCCCTCGAATGTCTGGCCGCCATTGTCGAAGAAGGCGGCTTTGAGCGTGCCGCCCGGCGCCTATCCATCACCCAGTCCGCGGTTTCGCAGCGCTTGCGGGCGCTGGAATCCCAGGTCGGGACCGTGCTAATTGTGCGCAGCCGGCCGCTCAAGCCGACCTCTGCGGGCCAGCTGCTGCTCAAGCACACCAGGATGCTGCGCCTGCTGCGCGCCGACCTGGAGCGCGACCTGAAAGAGCTGGCACCCAGCGCACTTGGCGGCGCGCGCGAGGAAGAGCGCGTTTCGATTGCGATCAACGCCGACAGTGTGGCCACCTGGGCTTTGCCGGCGCTGACCGAACTGGCGCGGCAGGGCCTGTCGATGGAGATCATCGCCGACGACCAGGACTTTACGCAGGAATGGTTGCGCGAAGGCCAGGTACTGGGCTGCATCACCACACTCAAACAGGCCTTGCGTGGCTGCAAGGTCGTGGCGCTCGGTGCCATGGAATATGTTGCGGTGGCCTCCCCCGTATTTGTGCGGGAACGGCAGGCCAGGGGCGGCGCCCGCGGTAGCGGCGCTTCGACGTCGCTGCTGAGCGCCCACAATTTCCGCGACATGCCCTTCGTGGCATTCAACCGCAAGGATGACATGCAAAGCGAGTTCGTAGCCAAGGCCTTCGGGCTCAAGCGGGTCACGCTCAATCAGTTGTTTGTGCCGTCTTCGGAGGGCCAGGTGCGTGCCGTGCTGGCCGGATGGGGCGTCAGCGTGGTGCCGCGCCTGCTGGCGCAGGGCTTGCTCGACCAGGGCCTGCTGGTCAATATCGCGCCTGCTCACACGCTGTTGATCCAGCTTTACTGGCACTGCTGGAACCTGGAGTCCGAAGTGCTGGACGCGCTGGCGCTAGCGCTCACGCGGTCGG
>JAHFQQ010000079.1:1377-13104 GCA_023259235.1 Polaromonas sp.
GAGGCACTGGTGAGCTGAGGCGCGGCACCACCAGCATCGGCTGGTAAGCCATCTGTTTTCTGTCAGTCCGCTGACGGTTATTCCCGAACTAGGGAAAGTCAGGCTGGTCCTGGTCACGCCGGGCTCGACATAATCGCGCGTCTCAGGAGAACACATGATTGCATCCTCACGCCGCCCGGGTTCTGGCGCCACCCTTCTGATCGTTGCCGGCGCTTTGGTCGTGCTGGGCCTTTCGTCGATGGCCAGGGCACAGACAGCGACCGGTCCCGCGTCCGCTGCGGTGTCGGTGCCGCAAGGCCCGGCCGCCAACACCCTCAAGATTGGCATTGTCGGCCCCTTTACCGGGCCTTCCGCTGATTTTGGCATTCCGTTGTTCAACGGCATCCAGCTGGCCGTGGATGAAATCAACGCGGTTGGCGGCTATCTGGGCCGCAAGCTTGAAATTGTGCGCAAGGATGACGAAGGAGATCCGGACGTGGGCCTGAAGCGCGCGCAGGAACTGGTGGCCGATAAAGTCATTGCCACCATCGGATTTTGCAATACCGGCGTGGCCGCGAAGTCGCTGGAGGTGTTCCAGATGCACAAGATGCCACTCATCGTTCCGTGCGCTACCGGTACCCCGCTCACAACCAAATACCCCGGACCTGAAAGCTATATCTTCCGGACATCGGCCAAGGACGCCATTCAGGCGCCGTTTGTGGTGGACGATATTCTCAAGCGCGGCTGGGACAGGGTGGCGGTATTTGCCGACACCACCGGATACGGCGAAGCGGGCTTGCAGGATGTTGAAAAGGCACTGGCGGAAAAAAAGCGGAAACCTGTTTATGTGGCGCGCTTTGCCTTGGGCGTGAAAGATCTCGGCGAAGATCTGAAAGCCGCAAGAGCCGCCGGGGCCAACGTGGTGTTTAGCTATACGGTAGGCCCGGAGAACGCGGTGATCGCGCGCGGCCGCCAGACGCTGAAGTGGAACGTGCCACAGGTGGGCGCCTGGCCGCTGTCGTTTCCTTTCTTCATTGACGGTGCCAGGGAAGCCGCCGAAGGCGCGTTGATGGCCCAAACCTTCATTGCCGAGCCCAGCAACGAACGGCGTGCTTCCTTCTTGACCGCGTACGCCCGCAAATTCCATATCAGTAAAATCCCCGTGCCGATGGCGGCTGCGCAAGGCTACGACGCGGTGTATATCCTGGTGTATTCGCTGTTCGGCATTCGTGATGGCAACCTCGGCGGACCGGCCATCAAGGCCGCCCTGGAGAACATCAGCCGGACTTATTACGGCGTAGTGGCCACCTACGAACGGCCCTTCAGCAAGGGCGACAAGGATGCCATCACGCAAAACATGCTGGTCATGGGCATGGTGAAAAATGGCGCCATCACCTTCGCCTACCCCGAGGATGCCAGGCGCAACCTGTTTGTACAGCGCAAGCAATAGCGCTTGGCCCCCGGTTCGTTTACAAACAGCGTCAGGTTCCCGCATACGGCACCATTAATCCGCGCATGATGGCGCGGTGCCGCATGAATAAGAGGGAAATGGCGATGCCTTGAGGCCTCCTAGAAGTCCCCGGCCCGCAGCAGCGTCTCGCGCAGCGCCTGGGCCTTGTCGGGATCGAACGGCCCTTCCACCCGGGCCAGTACATCACCCTGCCGGTTCAGCACCAGGGCATAGACCTGATTGGTGCCAGGCAAGCCTGCCGAGCGTGCAAAAGTGGTGCGGTCAGTGAACACGGGCACCAGTCTGGCGTGCTCGGCGACGTCGGGGTAATGCTGCAGCAACTTGCTCTCAAGCACACTGCGGCCCGCATCTGTGCCCGGGTCATTGAGCACCGGCATGCGCATCCAGGCAATCGAGGTGTCATTGCGCAAATTAAGGCCCTGAATCCAGCTTTCAGCCTCGGCCTGCTGGCTGTGCTTGAAGGTAATCAGGGCCAGCGTGCGCTCGGCTGGCAGCCCCTTGGGCATGCTCATGGACTGGCGCAACTGGCTCTGCGCCATGAAGGCAGGCAAGCGGCCCATCACGCTGGACTCGTTGGGTGCCACGAACGCCAGTGCAACAGCCAGGCCAACTGCTGCCAGCCAACTGCCAACGTACCATCCATTGCTTTTCATGATGCGCTCCCCAGGCAAATCGGGTGCAAGAAAATCCTGCTCAAGCCTTCAAGCAAGATACATGCAAACGCGAACCATTTGCAAATGATAAATTGGAACAATGTGTTAGAGCTGTAGCGTAACGGTTCGTGCCGGCGAGTCGAAAACGAAATGAGCGGCCCACGGCACGAAGGGAGTAAAGTGGCTTCTCACTGGAATGCGGCCATGTCTTTTCATCCCGCCGGTGTGGCGCAAGGCCATTTCTTGCCGGCGCCTGACACGGTGGCTTATGGAAACTGAATTGAAGTTATTGCTGGATCCGGCAGACGTTGCGGCCTTTCGCCGCCATCCGCTGTTGAAGGAGCACGCCATTGCCAGGCTGCGCCAGCAGCAGCTCACAAGCATCTATTTCGACACGCCGGACCTGTACCTCAGGCGGCATGATGCGGCATTGCGGGTGCGTGAAGCGAGCGAGCGTGGGGGCCACATTCACCATTATTGGGTCCAGACGCTCAAGGCGGGCGGCCAGGTGGTGGCGGGGCTGCACCAGCGCGAGGAGTGGGAATCGCGCGTGGAGGGCCCGCGGCCCGAGCTGGCTGCGCTGATCGCCCTGGTTGGTCCCGGCTCAAGCTGGGCCGAACTGCTGGCGACCAGGGCACTGGCGGAGCGGCTGGTGCCAATTTTCACCACCCGGGTCCGGCGCACGACCTGGCTACTGCGCCTGCCGCAGGGCGGTGAGGTCGAACTGGCGCTGGATCAGGGCGAAGTGCGGCATGGCGCGGCGCGGCTTCCCATCAGCGAGATCGAGCTTGAACTCAAGTCGGGCGATGCGGCCCGGCTTTTTGACTTCGTCCTGGCGCTGCTGGAGACCCTGCCGCTGCGGGTTTGCAACATCAGCAAGGCCGAGCGCGGCTACGCGCTGCAGGCGCCGCCGCCGCCCGCCGCAGTGGAGGCGTCGCGGCTTGACCTGCCCCCGGGGCTGACGGTGGAACAAGGCTTCCAGGCCATCATTGGCAACTGCCTGGCTCAAGTCCAGGGCAACGAGGCTGGCGTGGCGCAAGGCGGCGACCCGGAAAGCGTGCACCAGATGCGGGTCGGGCTGCGCCGCCTGCGCTCGGCGCTCGGGCTGTTCGGCAAGGTCGCGCCTTGCCCGGCCGTGTTGCGGCAAGAGCTCGTCTGGCTGGCAAGCGAGCTGGGCGCGGCGCGCGACTGGGAAGTGTTTGCCGGCGACACGCTGGGTCAGGTGGCCGCCGCCCGGCCGGAGCAGGCGCAGTGGGCGCCCTTGCGGCAGGCGGCCTTCGACGCGGCCCGCAAAAACCGGCAAGTGGCAGCGGCTGCCGTGGCATCAGTTCGCTATACCCGGCTGCTGCTTTGCCTCGGCGGCTGGCTGCAGGGCGCGCGCTGGCGCGACGCGCTGGCCGCGCCCGGTCAGGAGGCGCTGGCCGCGCCCCTCACCCTCTTCGCCAAGCAGGCCCTTGCACGCCGCCACCACACCCTGAAAAAACGCGCCAGACGGTTGCGCGGCGCCACGCCGCGGGCGCGCCACCAGGTGCGCATCGCCGCCAAGAACCTGCGCTATGCCGCCGGGTTTTTTCAGTCGCTTTGCCGGGCCAACCGGCTGCGGCCCTATGTTGCCGCCCTGGCCGACCTGCAAGCCGCGCTGGGCTGGCTCAACGATGCCAGCGTGGCCGACCGGCTGCTGCGCCGGCTTGGCCGAACGCACCCCGAGTTGGCGCGCGGCACCCGCTTCGTACGGGGTTATCTGTTGGCCCGCAGCGAACGGAAAGTGCGCAAACTCGGCAAACCCTGGCAGCGCTTCGCGCAATTCAGGCCCGTACTCCGGTGATGTAGCGTTCGAGCTGCTCAATGATGAATTGCTGCTCGGAGATGATGTCTTTGACCAGATCGCCAATCGAGATGAGGCCGAGCAACTTGCCGTCATCGATGACCGGCAGGTGGCGCAGCCGGTTTTGGGTCATTAGCGCCATGCATTGCTTGGTGGTGTGGTCGGGGCCCACAAACATGACGTCCGGGCTCATGATCTCGCGCACCTGCGTCTGCGGAGAGGCACGCCCCAGGAGCACAATCTTTCTGGCGTAATCGCGCTCGGTGATGATGCCGACGATGGTCGAGCCCTCCATCACCAGCAGCGCGCCGATGTTTTTTTCTGCCATCAGCTTGAGCGCGTCAAACACTGAGGCGTCCGGAGCGACGGAGTAAACGCGATGATCGGCTTTTAACTTCAGGATGTTGGCGACGGATTTCATGGTTTGCCTTGCAGGAGGAAGGTTCCGCAATCGGGATGATCGTGCATACAAGTGTGCCACGCCACTTCAAGCGGGTCCATTCATTCTGCGCCCTGCGGTTCACCGGGTGAATGAAATCCTGACTGCCGCGCTCGGGGATACGGTGAGGGCTGGTGGCCCGCGTCGGGGCAACGCGCATGCACAACAACTGCTCCGGCCCCACGCTGAAATAGTCCGCCACGGCGCCGTCGTAACCAGTTGCCGTCCGGTTGCGCTCAGGCTCTGGAATAGGCTCTAAGATGACATGGCAAACTGCGGCGCCGTGCCCAGGAATCAACCCCTACGTACAAACACCCATGACTTCCGCTTCTCCTTCCGCATTTCCCGACGCCGCAGACACCTGGAACCGCCGCTTTGAGGGCGATGCCTACCATTTCGGCACCGAGCCCAACGTCTGGCTGCGCGAGCATGCGGGCGTGTGGCAGAGCGGCCAGCGCGTGCTGTGCGTGGCCGACGGCGAAGGCCGCAACAGCGTCTGGCTGGCGGGCCAGGGCCTGCGGGTCGATGCGTTTGACGTGGCCAGCGTCGGCGTGGCCAAGGCGCGCCGCCTGGCCGCCGAAAAAGGTGTGTCAGTGAACTTTTCCGTCGCTGACTGCGACGCCTACGCCTGGCCGCAGGGCGCCTACGACGGCGTGGCGGCGATCTTTGTGCAGTTTGCCGACCCGGCCATGCGCGAGCGCCTGTTCGCCAACATCAAGCGCTGCCTCAAGCCCGGTGGCACGCTGCTGCTGCAGGGCTACACCCCCAAACAAATCGAATACAAGACCGGCGGGCCGCCGCAGGTGGCGCACCTCTACACCGAGGCGCTGCTGCGCGAAGCCTTTGCTGATTTTGAGCTGATCGAACTGCGCGAGTACGAGGCTGAACTGACCGAAGGCGAGCGCCATCATGGCCTATCGGCTTTGATCGGGCTGGTGGCCCGGCACCGATGACTCAGGAGCCCGCCGGGGAATATTCCGATCGTTCTGAGCCTGTCGAAGGAAGGGGCGGCCCAGCGGAACCATCGGTCTGGATCATGCTGTTTGCGCTGACCACGGCATTCGCGCTCAGCCAGGCCTGGCGCACGGTGGCAACCATCATGGCCGCGCCGCTGCAGGCCGACTTTCACCTGAGTGCGCAGGCGCTGGGCTTGTTCGCGGGCGCGTTTCACTTCGCTTTTGGCGCCATGCAATTGTTCATGGGCATCGGCATCGACCTGCATGGCGTGCGGCGTACGGTGCTGGCGGCGTTTCCCCTGGCAATTGCCGGCTCGGCGCTGTCAGCGCTGGCCACCAGCTTCGGCGTGCTGGTGGCCGGGCAGGTGCTGATCGGCATTGGCTGCGCCCCGGCGTTTCTGGTGTGTACCGTGTTTATCGCGCGGCATCTGCCCAGCAACCGCTTTGCTGCGATTTCGGGGCTGACGCTGGGCCTGGGCGGCATCGGCATGCTGCTCACCGGCACGCCGCTGGCCTGGCTGATCGAGGCCACGTCGTGGCGCATGGGGTTCTGGGTACTGGGCGGCTTCGCCGCGCTGGCCTGGCTGCTGATTTATGCGCTGGTGCACGAGCCCGCGCCGCCCGCGGCCGTTACCCGGGCAAGGCTGGCGCACAAAAAGGAAACCCTGGGCCAGGCCATCGGCAAATTCGGCGCACTGTTCATGCTGCCGCATACGCTGGGCATTTTGCTGCTGGCCTCCGTGGGCTATGCCGCTTTCATTTCGCTGCGCGGCCTGTGGCTCGGGCCCATGCTGATGCAGCGCCACGGCTTTTCACTGGTGCAAAGCGGCAATGTCGCGCTGGTGATGTCGCTGGCCTCGCTGATCGGGCCGCCGCTGTTTGGCCGGTTCGACCCCGGCCCGCTGCACCGGCGCCGCTGGCTGGTCGGCTTCACGCTGCTTTTCTCGGCCTTGTTCGCGGCGTTTGCCCTGACGCACAGCACGTTCATCGACGTGGCAAGCCCCATCATGATCGGCCTGCTGTCGGGTTATATGGTGCTGCAGTACGCCGACGTGCGCTCCGCCTACCCGGCAGCCATCACCGGCCGCGCCATGGCGCTGTTCACCATGGCCATGTTCCTGGGCGTGGCCACCATGCAATGGTTCACCGGCATCGTGGCTTCAGTGGCGTCTTCATACGGCGTTGAGCCGTTCACGGCCGTGCTGGCCAGCATCGCCGTGCTGCTGGCGGCGGGCGCACTGGCGTTTGCACTGCTGCCACAGCCACCGCACCAGGCCTGAGGTGAATTATCGTTTTAATAGCAGCATACGCCAATTGGGTGTGGGTTAGCGGCTGTTTTACATATAAAGTTGCGCCGCCACCAAGCCACTACCGTGCACCAGCCTGACGGCGCAAGGCTTATTTGGTCGCGTCCTTGACGGCTTCCTTGGCGTCGCCGTAAGTCTTCTGCGCGCCGCCAGAAATTTGCTTGCCCAGGCCCTTGATCTGCTGCTCCTTGCTGCCCACCAGCTTGCCGGCCGCCTCCTGAACTTTGCCGGCGGCTTTCCTGGTAGCGCCCTTGACTTGATCCTTGTTCATCTTCAAAACTCCTTGAGATATCGACTGAATAAATCCAGGCCAGGCCTGACGCGAAAGGGTGCTTGACAAGCACTCGCGGGCCAGCGCTTTGTCGTTGCGCGCTGACCAGCACTCACCATACCGCCGCCATTTTTCTGGCCTGTAGGCCAGCTCCTGCAAGCCGTGTCGGAATGCCCCGCATCGCCGTTCGACTGAACAATGAACCGGCTGCTATTGCGAGCGCAGCGTGGCAATCCATGCAGCGCCGCCGTAGCCACTTTGGCAACGGTTTGCCTTTTTATTGGCGGATTGGAGAACCTTGTCACTACTTTTCAGCAAGGAAGGCTGGCCTTGCAAGCCATTCAGCGGCATGATGGTTGTTACCAGGTGTTGATAAATGTATTGAGAGGTTGGTGACTTCCGGATGGCGACTCTTATTCCTGCAATCGGTAGCTGCGCGTCGCGCATGACATCCGGCGAACGCCGACTGGCCGAACGGCTGGAGCAAAAACTCGACGACTACCTGCTCTGGTACGACGTGCCGGTAGGGCCCAAGCAGTCGCACCCCGATTTTGTGGTGATGCATCCGCGGCGCGGCCTGCTGGTGCTGGAGGTCAAAGACTGGCGGCTCAGCACGATTCAAACCGCCGACAGGCTGAATTGGGAAATCATTCCCGACGGCATTCCCAAAAGCGTCCCCAACCCCCTTGAGCAGGCGCGGCAATACGCGCACCAGGTCGTCGACGCGTTGCAGCGCGACAAACAACTGGTCGAGCCCGACGGCAAGTACCAGGGCAAGCTGGCTTTTCCGTGGAGCTATGGCGTGGTGTTCAGCAACATCACGCGCAAGCAGTTTGACACCGCCGAACTGCACCACGCGATTGAGCCGAACCGCGTGATCTGCCAGGACGAAATGCTGGAGTCCGTGGGTGCCGAAGACTTTCAAAGTCGGCTGTGGGGCATGTTCCCCTACATGATGGGCGGCGTCATGTCGCTGCCGCAGCTTGACCGCGTGCGCTGGATCATGTTCCCCGAAGTGCGCGTGCAAACGCAGGGCGCGCTGTTTGACGACAGCGACCTGGATGCCGAGCTGCCCGGCATCATGCGTGTGATGGACCTGCAGCAGGAGCAACTGGCGCGCAGCCTGGGCGACGGCCACCGCGTGATCCACGGCGTGGCCGGCTCGGGCAAGACCATGATCCTCGGCTACCGCGCCGAGTACCTGGCCAAGGCCAATACGGCAGGATCCAAACCCATTCTGGTGCTCTGCTACAACGAGCCGCTGGCTGTTAAGCTGGCAAGCAGCATGGAAGCCAAAGGCCTGGCGGCACAAGTGCATGTACCGCACTTTCACAAATGGTGCCGCGACCAACTGGTAGCCTTTGGACAAACCCTGCCGGGGCAGATAGGGCGCGATCAATACGTTGCAGAGCTTGTTCAGCGTGTCATCCATGGCGTGGACCGCAAGCAAATCCCCAGCGGCCAATACCAGGCGGTGCTGATCGACGAAGGCCATGACTTTGCACCCGAGTGGCTCAAACTGGTGACGCAAATGGTGGACCCCACGACCAACAGTCTGTTGCTGCTGTATGACGACGCGCAGAGCATTTATGAGCGTGCACGCAGCAAACAGTTCAGCTTCAAGAGCGTGGGCATTCAGGCGCAGGGCCGCACCACGATTCTGAAAATCAACTATAGAAATACCAAGCAGATTCTGCAAACCGCCAGCCTGATTGCGGCCGACCTGCTCACAGGCGAAGATAAAGATGACGACGGCATTCCGCTGCTCAAGCCCATCAGCTGCGGGCGCGAAGGGCAAGCGCCCATCATCATCAAATTACCCAGCCTGCGCGAAGAAGCATTCGCCATCGCCGACCAACTGAGCCACGCGCACAAGGAGGGCCACGCCTGGGGCGACATGGCCATCCTGTGCGCCGACTGGAAGACCATGGACCTGTGCGCCGATGCCCTGCACCAGCGCAAGCTGCCGTTCAACGTGCGCAAGCGCACCGGCGAATACAACCCTGCCGCCGACGCCATCGAGATCATGACCATGAAGGTCAGCAAGGGACTGGAGTTCCCTGTGGTGGCGCTGCCCGGCGTGGGGCACATGCCTGCGAAGGGCGAAGACGAGCAGGAGGCCGCAAGGGTGTTTTATGTGGCGGCGACGCGGGCGACGGAGAGGTTGGTGATTGGGGTGGGTGGGGATGGAAATTTTGCAAAAAACTAAGAACTTATCCGTAAATAATATTTACGTTCAACTTGATCTTTCTGAATGCCATGATTGACGCGGCCAAGTGGTTGAGAGCCAGAAAGCTGCGGTTAAGTTTTTCGTACCGCACCAGCAACTTTCGGAACCGGTTGAACCAGCTATGCGCCACTTCGACAACCCATCGTCTGACCTTCTTCTCAGGGTCACGTTTGAGCTCATCGGCTTCTTGTCCGCGCCCCTTGACGTGAGCAATGTAATCATGCTGCGCAATGACTCTCAAGGCAGGTGCCCCAGTGTAGCCCGCGTCGGCACACAAATGTTTGTGACGCCTGACGGGCGGACTGGGGCGCTCGACTACGATGGCATCGAGCACTGCCTGCAGTTGCGAGACATCATGCCGATTGGCTCCGGTCACGACGAGCGACAACGGGACGCCACGACCGTCCACCAGCAAATGGCGCTTGCTGCCATTTTTTTCCCCGATCCGTTGGATTCGCTCCAACGCTTTGCTGTGCCAGAGGCGCCTTCATCATTGCTCCGTCAATGCTTTGCCATCGCCAGGCGATGGCTTCAAACTCGTCGTATTCGGCAAGTCCCGACTTCCACAGGGCTTCAAAGACACCGGCTTTCTCCCACTCCAGGAAACGGGCGTGTATCGCACTGGCACTACCGTAACGCTCGGTGGGTAGCGCTTTCCATTGGCAGCCGGTTCGCAGAACGTAGACGATGCCTTCAAACACCAGACGCGGGTCTTTGGGCTTGCGCCCACCACCGGCCTTTCGTGCGTAGGTTTGATCTGCAACCCTTTGGCGTATCGGAATCAGTGGCTCAACACGACTCCAAAATTCATCAGTAACTTCCCATGCTTTCGCTTTTGTCATCTCGCCTCCATACGCATTCATTACGCATGGAAAGTTATTATCATTTATTTACGGATAAATTTTAAGTCTGTGAGTGGATATTCACCCATTTACAACTACGAAGTGCGGCAGGAACACGTGAAGGTATCTCAATGCTATTGACGGAAAATCAACTTGATACATGGGTTAGAGGACATGCGCGTGAGGCGCAGGGTGTGACTGTCGAGCTTGTATGGCGACTGGTTGCAGCATCTTCCCCAAGACCGAAAGAGCGCCGATTTCCACTGGGTGACAGCATCGGCCAACACGGCCCTGATGGTGTATTAGATGTGGACTACCCATTCGACCCTTTCGTACCTGAAGGTCGCTCATTCTGGGAAATAGGGACTGGGGAAAAGCCTGGGGAAAAGGCAACGGAGGACTACGACGGCCTTGTTTCGGGAATACCTGCAGATGAAAGAGTCCAATCAACATTTGTGTTTGTCACCCCAGTTTCAGGCAGACGTAACTTTCCACATACGTGGAAAGATGACGCTCAAGCGACTTGGCTGAGAAACCGCAAAAGCACCGGTGATTGGCTGGACGTGCGCGTCATCGACGGGACTAAGTTGGTCGACTGGCTGCGCCAGTTTCGGCCTGTGGAAATGTGGCTCGCGAATATCATTCGTGGCCTTTCAGCAGAGCATGTTGAAACACCAGAGCAACGATGGAGCCTGCTTCGAGGGTACGGCGAGCCGCCTTCGCTTGCGCCGGCTTTGTTCCTAGCGAATCGCGACGAAGCGCACGCCAGGATCAAAGAAGTTTTTTCCGGCACAAGCATTCAACTCAAGCTAGATACTCACTTTCCGGGTCAAGTCGCTGATTTTGTTTCCGCCGCTTTGCAAGACCTCGACGAAGTAAGCCGAGTGGATGCTGCAGGACGCTGCTTGATCATCTCAAGCACGGAAGCATGGAATGAAATGGTTGTGCAACCGGAAAAGCTCATACTCATTGCAGATGCCGCGCTTGACTTGAGTGGTGACGCAGGAACCAAGCTCATTCAAAAAGCTCGGCGGGCAAATCATGCCGTAGTGTTTGGTGGCCCGACAGGTGGGATCCCGGACCAAACCAGCGTCGCGTTATTGGCCCCGCGAAGCCACCATGTCAAAGAAGCCTTGGAGAAGTGTGGCTACGGTGAGGAGCGTGCCAGAACTTTGGCCCAGAAAAGCGGCGGCAACCTTGGCACTCTGCTGAGGTGTCTTCAAAATTTGTCATTGATGCCCGAATGGGCAGAAGACACAGCGGCAGCCGAACTAGCGATTGCAGTAATTCTTGGATCGTGGGCGGACAGCTCCGATGCGGACCGCATCGTTGTGGAGGGGCTATCGGGAAACGGATACGGGGAGTGGATTGGGAAGATGCGTGAAATCACCCATCGCCCGGGCACTCCCCTTACTCAACGTGAAGGCAGTTGGAAGTTCGTCTCCCGCTATGAGGGATGGCACACGCTTGGGTCTAGGCTTTTCGACGATCATCTTGAGAGGTTGCAAACGGCCATCAGTGTCGTGTTGACAGAAAGAGATCCACAATTTGATCTGCCAACTGACGAGCGATATGTATCGCGAATCCACGGGAAGGTGATGATGCATTCACGTACCTTACGAAATGGCCTCGCTGAAACATTAGCTCTTCTGGGTAGCTTTCCTAGTGCGCTAAGTTCATGCTCTGTTGGCAAAGCCGAGATCACCGCTGCTCTCACTGTCCGCGCTGTCCTGTCAGGTGCCGACTGGGAGCGA
>JAHFQQ010000080.1:0-12279 GCA_023259235.1 Polaromonas sp.
GTATTGGACAAACGTCCAAAATCAAGGCCCAGGCAGCCTGTAGCCGTCACCTAAAGGATCAGAAAAAAGCTCAACTGACGCGCAAGGCGGCCTTTGACTCTCGAATCACATGCTGCGACAATTCGCGCTTTGAAAACGAACATGTCCAGAAGGGATATACATGAAGGTCGGTAATCTCGCGATTTGCCTGTTGTGGCTGGCAGTGGTTCATGTGAATCCCGCATTTGCCGAAAACGGTATAACGGATTCTGAAATTGTCGTCGGCTCGTCTGTTTCAGCCAGCGGTCCGCTAGGTCCGCTTGGTGCCGGCATTCGGGATGGCGCCGCGGCCTACTTCAACGATGTCAACAAGCAGGGCGGCGTAGCCGGCCGGAAGATCAGATTCATCGCACTTGATGACGCGTACAAGATTGATCAAACGGTTGCCAATGTCAAGAAACTGATCAATGATGAACATGTCTTTGCGCTGCTGGGCAACACTGGCACGCCAAACGTGATGGCAGCACTGCCTCTTGCAAGCGCAGCCAATGTTCCGTTATTCGGTCCATTTACCGGCGCAGTTGAGCTACGCAAGGACTTCAACCGCAATTTCTTCACCGTGACCGCGAGTTATAGCGAAGAGATGGAAAAAATAATTGAACACATTACGACAGTTGGCATCACCAAAATAGCAGTTGTCTATCTCAACAACGGTTTCGGGAAATCTGGCTTGGCGGGTGTTGAGCAGGCCATGCAAAGGCGCAACCTGAAAATTCTGGGCGCTGCGCCAGTCGAAGCCAACAGTTCGGATATCAAGAAGGCTGCCGATGTCATGGTCAAACTCCACCCGCAGGTGATTGTCATGGCCACAGCCGGCAAGGTGACCGCTGATTACATCAAGGAACACAAGACAAGATCGCTCAGCACGCAGTTTTACTGCCTTTCCGTGACAAGCAATGCGCAATTGTCCAGCGTGCTCGGGACGAATACGTGGGGATTGGTAGTCTCGGAAACCATGCCATTCCCGTGGGCGGCGACGTCCAAGTTGATCGAAGACTATCAGGTCGCCATGAAGTCAATAAATCAAACGGAGTATTCCTACGCCAGCGTGCAAGGTTTCCTGACTGCCAAGGTATTCGTCGAGGGCCTGCGGCGTGCTGGCAAAAATCTAAGCCGTGAAAAATTTATAGCGTCGCTGGAAGGTATGTCTCGCGTCGACTTCGGCGGCTATCAAATCAATTTTTCGCCAACCAACCATAATGGTTCGAAATACGTTGACCTTACCGTGCTGGACAAAGAAGGAAAATTCAGGCATTAGGAGCAACGAAACCAGGCGGTTTTCCTGCTCCGCGAGGTTCTCATCAGCGGTCTCCTGACCGGCGCAGAGCTCGACCTCGGGACCTTGCAATGCAAAACGGTCGATCACTGTTTTGTATCACCGTATTCATTATCCTTGCCACGAATTTGCCGCACTTCCTGATGCATACGGCCCTGCGTAGGACCATCTTTTGTCTGGTGGAGAGGAGGAGGATCGAACTCCCGACCTCTGCATTGCGAACGCAGCGCTCTCCCAGCTGAGCTACCCCCCCGACAAGAGGCAGTTTAACATGGGCACGCATGTCCTTTCCGAGATCGGGCCGACCATCTTCGCTTATCGCCGCATCTCAACATAAGCACGCAAACCGGCCTCTACCGTCGGGTAGTGCAGCACCAGCTTCAACTCCTTCTTCAATCGCTGGTTGTCGAGCCGCCTGGACTCGCCCATGAAACTCAGGAGCATCAGCGGCAGCTGCTCCCGTGCGGTGCTGCGTGGCAGCCGCGGTGGTCTTGGCAACTCGTAAATGTCGGCAGCCAAGTCAAAATAATCACCCATCAACATCAGCGTGTCATCGCTGGCATGAGTGATGCGCTGCGGCTTGCCGCGCCACAAGGCCGCCAGGCAGGATCTGGCCAGATCGTCGGCATGAATGTGGTTGGTATAGACATCGTCTTCTTGCCGCAGGACCGGCGTGCCCCTGATCAGCCGCCCGCGCGGCGTGCCGCCGTCGCGATTGGGGGCATAAATGCCCGGGATGCGCAGGATGTGCACCCGCGCGCCGCTGGCGCGCCCAAACAGGCGCAGGTGCGATTCTGCATGCACGCGGCGCTGGGCACGCGGCGTGTGGGGAGCCACAGGCCGCGTTTCGCTAACCCAATGGCCCTCGCAATCTCCATAAACGCCACTGGTCGAGCCATAAACCAGAGAATGCGGCAAGCTGCGCAGGCGCAACGCACGAAGCAGCGCCAGCGTACGGGGGTCGGTGCGCCAGTCCGCGTTGTGACTGGGCGGCGGCGCCAGATGCACCACGCGGGTAGCCAGCCCGGCCAGCCGACGCAAACTGGCGCCGTCATCCAGATTACCTGACAAGGGAGTAATGCCCTGCGCACGCAAGGCGGGTATGCGGCCGGCCGATGACGTCAGGGCCATCCGGTTTAGCCGGGCGGGCAGCAGCCCGGCCACACGCAGGCCGATGTCGCCGCAGCCCACGATCAATACCCGTTCGCGTCGGAAACGGAAGGGCAATGCGCCAAGGGGGTATAGATTTGAAGGCAAAATTGGCGTTGCTGGAAATCCAGCCGGGTTAAATAGTAAATCAGACAACAGTATGAACCAAGGATGCCGACCATGAGCTTTACCGTGACCGTCCAACCCAGTGGCAGGGCTTTTATCGTTGATGGCGACGAGACCCTGCTGGCGGCTGCCATTCGCCAGGGTGTTGGCCTGCCTTACGGCTGCAAGGACGGCGCCTGCGGTTCGTGCAAGTGCAAGAAACTGGAAGGCACGGTAACCCACGGCGCGCATCAGCTCAAGGCACTTTCACCCGAGGAGGAAGCCGGCGGTTTTATTCTGACTTGCCGCGGTATTGCGCACAGCGACGTGGTGATCGAATCGCGCCAGGTCACCGACGAAAGCGCCTTCCCCGTCAAGAAAATGCCGTCACGTGTGAGCAGCCTGGTAAGGGCCTCGCACGATGTGATGGTGCTTCGCCTGCAGTTGCCCACCGGTGAGCTGTTCAAGTACCACGCCGGCCAGTACATTGAATTCTTGCTGCGTGATGGCGATCGCCGGGCCTACTCCATAGCCAACGCACCGCATACCCAGGCCGACAAC
Source organism: Polaromonas sp. (assembly GCA_023259235.1). Classification (GTDB taxonomy): domain Bacteria; phylum Pseudomonadota; class Gammaproteobacteria; order Burkholderiales; family Burkholderiaceae_C; genus Polaromonas. The sequence goes on from JAHFQQ010000080.1 coordinate 3,131, forward strand.
CCAAGCGCGGAATTGCACATTCGCCACATGCAGGGCGGCAAATTCACCAGCCACGTCTTCAGCGCAATGAAAGAACGGGAAATCATGCGGGTAGAAGGACCGTACGGCAGCTTCTTCCTGCGCGAAGACAGCGAAAAGCCAATGGTGCTACTGGCCTCGGGCACCGGCTTTGCACCGATCAAGGCACTGATCGAACACATGCAGTTCAAGGGCCTCACGCGCCCGGCCGTGCTGTACTGGGGCGGCCGCCGACCAGATGACCTGTACATGAACGATTGGGTTCAGGCCAAATTGGCCGCAATGCCAAATCTGAGCTACGTGCCGGTCATCTCGGATGCGTTGCCGGAAGACCTCTGGAGCGGCCGAACAGGCTTTGTGCACAAGGCCGTACTGGAGGATTTTCCCGATCTGTCAGCCCACCAGGTCTATGCCTGCGGCGCGCCAATCGTGGTGGACTCCGCCCGCTCGGATTTCACGGCGCTGGCTGGTCTGCCGCCGGAGGAGTTTTATGCTGACGCGTTCACCACAGAGGCCGACAAGACCAAAGCCGCCTGACCGTGGCGTGCCATGACGCTGAAATTCATGGCCTTTTACGCCCGCAGCCAAGGATGCACCAGCGTAGCATGCTATCAAACATATAGCATTCATCAAACCATGAGGGCCCAGCGGCCGTTGGATTTCCTGTCTCGTAGCTGGCCATCCCGCCGGTGATCCGCGGCGCCTATTCGCCCAGATAAGCCGCTCGAACCCGCGGATCGTTGAGCAGCGCTTTGGCGTCACCGTTCATGGTGATATTGCCAGACTCCATGACATATCCGCGGTTTGCAATGCCAAGCGCCCGGCTGGCGTTTTGCTCAACCAGCAAAATGGTTACGCCACTGGCGGAGACATCGTGCACCACCTCGAAAATCTTGTCGACCATGATGGGGGACAGTCCCATGGACGGCTCATCGAGCAGCAACACCTTGGGCCGGCTCATCAGTCCGCGCCCCATCGCCAGCATTTGCTGCTCGCCGCCCGACAGGGTGCCAGCGAGCTGGTCCTTGCGCTCTCGCAGGCGCGGAAATAGCTCAAACATCTTCTCGATGTCCTCGGCTATACCGGCCTTGTCGTTGCGAATGTAGGCGCCCATTTTGAGGTTTTCAGCAATCGACATGCGGGTAAATACTCCACGGCCCTCCGGCACCATGGCCAGCCCTTCCTTCACCAGATCCCAGGCGCCACGCCCCTTGATGCTTTTTCCCAGGTATTGAATGTCGCCACCCTGCATCGGCAGGCTGGCGCTGATGGCTTTCATGGTGGTGGTTTTACCGGCACCGTTGGAGCCGATCAGGGTGACCAGTTCGCCCTCGTGAACTTCAAAGTCAATGCCCTTGACTGCCTGAATGCCGCCATAGGCCACTTTGAGGCCGGTCACTTTAAGAAGCACATTTTGGGTTGTTTGAGCCATGTTCCTGCTTCCCTTCAATGACCGGTGCCCAGATAGGCGGTGATCACTTTCTCATCCTTTTGCACGTCGGCGGGTGCGCCTTCGGCAATCTGTTTGCCATAGTCGAGCACGGTCACCCGATCGCACAGACCCATGACCAGTTTTACGTCATGCTCAATCAACAAGATGGTGCGGTTGTCGTTGCGAATCTGGTCTATCAATTCGCGCAGTTGCGTCTTTTCAGTGGCATTCATGCCTGCAGCAGGCTCGTCCAGCGCAATCAGTTGCGGGTCGGTAGCCAGTGCACGGGCAATTTCCAGGCGCCGCTGATCGCCGTAGCTTAACGTTCGCGCCTTGACCCTGCCATACTTGCCAATACCCACGTAGTCGAGCAGTTCCTGCGCGCGCGCGGCGATGGCGGCTTCTTCATGCTTGAAACCGGGCGTGCGAAATACCGCACCAAACAAACCGGAATGGGTTCGAATGTGCCTGCCCACCATGACGTTTTCGAGGGCCGTCATATCACCAAACAGACGGATGTTCTGAAAGGTGCGGGCAATGCCTGCTTTGGCCACTTCATGCACCGCCGTCGGCTTATAAGGCTTCCCGGTCAGCTCAAACGTGCCACTATCGGGCGCATAAAGACCGGTCAGCACATTGAAAAAAGTAGTTTTACCCGCTCCGTTCGGACCGATCAGGCCATAGACCTGGCCGCGCAGGATATGGATGCCAACATCACTGAGGGCCTGCAAACCGCCAAAGCGTTTGGAAACACCTGTGACTTTAAGAATGGTTTCGCTCATATCCATTTTCCTCAGCTCTCCGCGGGCTCGGCCAGCGATTTTCTATGCTCCGGCGCGGGCCAGAGGCCACGTGGCCGCAGCAGCATGATGATGATCATGGCCAGGGCAATCAGCAGTTGGCGCAGGATGGACGAGTCCAGCCGGCCATCGGTCATGGCTTGCAGCGGAGCGGCCACGTAGCGCAGTACTTCCGGCAGCGCCGCCAGCAGCAGCGCACCCAGGATGACACCCGGCAAATGGCCAATGCCGCCCAGCACCACCATGGCCACAATCATGATCGACTCCATCAGGCTGAACGATTCAGGTGAAACAAAACCCTGGAAGGCGGCAAACATGGACCCAGACACGCCGCCAAAGGTGGCGCCCATGCCAAAGGCCAGCAGCTTCATGTTGCGGGTGTTGATGCCCATGGCCTTGGCGGCGATTTCGTCTTCGCGAATTGCCATCCAGGCGCGGCCGATGCGAGAATTTTCCAGCCGGTAACAAATGATTACCGAAAGGATGACCAATGCCAGGAAGAGGTAGTAATACATCGACACCGAACTGACATGGAGGCCAAAAAGATCATGCGATTTGCCCAGATCAAAACCGAAAAACTTCATGGAGTCGATCTGGTTGATGCCTTTGGGGCCGTTGGTCAGATTGATCGGGCGGTCCAGGTTGTTCAGGAAAACGCGGATGATTTCACCAAACCCCAGGGTCACGATGGCCAGATAGTCGCCGCGCAGCTTGAGCACCGGGATGCCCAGCAGCACGCCAAAAAACGCCGCTACCAGAGCGGCCACCGGGATGGTGGCCCAGATCGGCAGGTGCAGACCATTAGGAAAGGCTGCTGCAATCGCCGGAAAGGCCGATGCCAGATGTGGCGAGCCGAGCAGTGCAAAGAGATATGCGCCGACGGCAAAGAAAGCCACGTAGCCCAGGTCGAGCAGACCGGCGTAGCCAACCACAATGTTCAGGCCCAGGGCAAGCATCACGTACAGCAACGCCATATCGACAATCCGTACCCAGGCGTTGCCGGCTTGCTCCAGCAACAAGGGAAAAACGAACAATGCAATGGCGATAATCAGAAAAATCGCTAATTTTTTGGTTCTCATGGGAATGGTTCCTTGTGTGTCCACGTTCGTGGCGGCCCTCAGGCCCGGTCAGCCACGCGTTCACCCAGCAAACCGGAGGGTCGCAGGGTCAGCACAAAAATCAGCACGAGGAAGGCAAAAATGTCGGAGTACTGGCTTCCCAGCACACCCCCGGTCAGCGGACCGATATAGCCGGCTCCGATGGATTCGATCAACCCCAGCAAAATGCCGCCCAGCACGGCTCCTCCCAGGTTGCCGATGCCACCAAACACGGCGGCGGTAAATGCCTTGAGGCCGGGCAGAAAGCCCATGGTGTGCTGCACCGTGCCGTAGTTGGATGCATACATCACACCAGCCAGCGCGGCCAGGATGGCGCCAATGATGAAGGTGGCCGAAATGACCGTATCGGGCCGCACGCCCATCAGTGCGGCAACCGGCGGGTTCTCGGCGGTCGCGCGCATGGCACGCCCCAGCCTGGTGTAATGCACCACCCACATCATTATCGACAGCGACACCGCAGTAGCGCCCAGGATGAAAATCTGCGTCACGGTAATCACCGCGCCAGCGAACTGGAGCGGCTCTGGCGGAAGCAGCGTAGGGTAGGCCTTGTAATTGGGCTTCCAGATCATCATCGCCAGCGTCTGCAACAGCAGCGACATGCCAATGGCGGTAATCAGGGGCGCCAGCCTGGGCGAATTGCGCAACGGCCGGTAGGCGATTTTTTCAATCGAATAATTCAGCGCGCTGCACACCACAAAGGCGATCAGCAGCGATACCAGCAAAATTACCCACCCCGGCGAACTGGGCATGGACTGCTGCATCCAGCCAATGACGGTCCAGCTGGTCAGGGCGCCCACCATCAGGACCTCCCCATGGGCGAAATTGATCAGGCCGATGATGCCATACACCATGGTGTAGCCCAGGGCAATCAGGGCGTACATGCTGCCCAGAACCAGCCCGTTGATGACCTGCTGTAGCAATACATCCATAACTCACTCTCCATCGTGTTTGAGATTGCCAACGCCACTTGCCGAGCATCCGCCACCGGGATCACCGGAACCAGCCGGGTATTTGTCCGGGTTAACAAAAAGCCCGCCTGTCAAAGCCAGATAACTGGTGAACGTGGCGAGCAAGTCCGCGAATTGTAGCCAAGCGTGTCCAGCGAAATCGGCCCAACGTTGCAGTTTTTGCGGGGTTTACCCTTGTAAATCATTTTTTTTCGCGGCTGGATCGATCTGTATCAGCCGCTTTTCCTTTTTATTAGTCTTGCTGATTGTTTTTTAATTTCAGCTCTTTCAACTTATCTGAAATCCTGATTTCCAGGCCGCGATCAACCGGCCGGTAAAATTCAGGTGCAGTCATGCCTTCGGGAAAATAATTCTCACCTGCAGCAAAGCCGCCTTCTTCGTCGTGAGCGTAGCGGTAGTTTTTGCCGTAATCCAGTTCTTTCATGAGCTTTGTAGGTGCATTGCGCAAATGCAGCGGCACCGGGCGCGTGCCGTCGTTCTTGATGAATGCTCTTGCCGCGTTGAACGCCCTGTACACCGCATTGGACTTTGGCGCCACTGCTAGATAGACCACGCACTGCGCCAGCGCCAATTCACCTTCCGGCGACCCCAGCCGTTCATAGACTTCGGCCGCGTCAAGCGCCAGCCGCAGCGCGCGCGGGTCGGCCAGCCCGACGTCTTCACTGGCCATGCGAATCAGCCGGCGCGCCAGATAGCGCGGCTCGGCACCACCGTCGAGCATGCGCATGAGCCAGTAGAGTGATGCGTCGGGGTCGGAGCCGCGCACCGATTTGTGCAGCGCCGAAATCGTGTCGTAAAACTGTTCGCCACCTTTGTCGTAGCGGCGCATCTGCTGGCCCAGCACCTTGAGCAGCCAGGCATCGGTCACTTCAGTAACTTTTTCGCCTGCAGCCGCCACGCCCAGGGATTCCAGCGTGTTGAGCAGGCGCCGGGCATCGCCATCGGCGTAGGCAACCAGCCGGTCACGGGCCTCGGTGGCTATTGTTTCAATAGCCGGCAGGACGTGTTCCCGAAGGACTTTTGCCACTATTTTCTGCAGATCCGTGTCCGAAAGCGGCTGCAGCACATACACCACCGTGCGTGACAGCAGGGCTGAAATGACCTCAAACGAAGGGTTCTCGGTGGTGGCGCCGATAAAGGTGAAGAGGCCGCTTTCCACATGCGGCAAAAAGGCGTCCTGCTGGCTTTTGTTGAAGCGGTGCACCTCATCGACGAACACGATGGTCCGCTTGCCACCCTGCCCTTGCCAGACACTTGCCTGTTCAACCGCTTCGCGAATATCCTTGACGCCGCCAAGCACCGCGGAGATGGTGATGAAATGCGCATCAAAACTGCTGGCCATCAGTCGGGCAAGAGTGGTTTTTCCCACGCCGGGCGGACCCCACAGAATGCAACTGTGCGGCTGGCCCGACTCAAACGCGATGCGCAGCGGCATGCCGTCCCCCAGCAAATGCTGCTGTCCGATGACTTCACCCAGGGTTTTTGGGCGCAGGCGCTCTGCCAGGGGCGTATGGTCACGGGATGCTGATGCGTCGCTCATGCTGGCATTCTAGGAGCGTGCGAGGCGCAAAAACAGGAAGCTGTCATTGCGCGCTACCATCTGGCAAAAACAAGGTGACTTGATGTCTCGTACCATGGTCTTCCTGCTGACCATGCTGGCTATGCTGGCGTTCGCGGGCAATTCGCTGCTGTGCCGCCTGGCGCTGAAGCACACCGGCATTGATCCCGCCAGCTTCACCACCGTGCGCATTGTCTCCGGTGCGCTGACGCTCTGGCTCATCAGTCAAACCCACGGTCGCCGCGCCACTGGAAACGGAAACTGGCCGTCCGCACTGGCGCTGTTTGCATATGCCGCAGGGTTTTCCTATGCCTATGCAGGTCTGTCAGCGGGCGTGGGGGCGTTGTTGCTGTTTGGCGCAGTACAGGCCACCATGATCGGCTACGGGTTGCGGGTGGGTGAGCGTCTGCTCGCGCGGCAATGGCTCGGGCTGCTATGCGCGTTTGCGGGGCTGACGGGTTTGCTGCTGCCTGGTCTGTCGGCACCGCCGCTGCTCGGCTCAGCCCTGATGCTGGGCGCTGGCGCTGCGTGGGGCGTATATTCGCTGCGCGGCAAAGGAGCCGGTGATCCGACCCGGGTGAGCGGCGGAAACTTCTTGCGAGCCTCCGCTCTGGCCATCGTGCTGAGTCTGGTCACGGTGCCATGGAGTTCCGTGAACAAGGATGGGTTGGGCTACGCGCTGGCCTCCGGCGCCCTCACCTCCGGAGTCGGCTATGCAATTTGGTACACCGCGCTGCGAGGGCTGAAGGCCACCAGCGCGGCAACAGTCCAGCTCAGCGTGCCGGTTTTAGCCGCCTTGGGGGGCATCGTGTTTCTTGGTGAAGCCATCACAACGAGGCTGCTCCTGGCCTCCGCCGCCATCCTCGGCGGGATCGCACTGGTCATGGTCTCCAAAAAGCCCGCTCTTCCCGGATCGAACTCATGACTCTTTCCCCGAAACGCCGGAAAACATCGATGTCGATGCCAGCGCCTTCACCTTGCTTACTGCCGCAATAAGTCGGCGCCTTGCGGCGGCTTGAACCTGAAACTGTCGGCCGGCAAGACCGGGTTGACCTCGACCTTGCTGAAGTTCAGCACCGAGCGCTGTCCAAAGCTGTCAAGAATTTCGAGCACCGCCAGTTCAGTCGATTTTTCGGTTGCGCTTTCGCGCACGCGAAATCCCACCCGAACTGTCTGCAACTGGCCGTCGCTGGCCTTCGGCGTAGCCACCACCCATTGCAGGCCGTCCTTGTCGGGCGCGTCGGCAAGAGTGAAATCAGCCTGCAGGGCACGCAGATCTGGTGCGGCGGCAATCAGCGCTGCCGGTGTGGAGCCCAGCGCGCTGGCCTGTTTGCGCGCGGTGACCTGGTTCAGGTCCACGTCGTACAGCCACAGCGTCTGGCCATCGGCCACGACGCTCTGCTCAAAGGGTTTTCTGTAGATGAAGCTAAAGCGGTTGGGCCGGGCAAACGCGAAAGTTCCACTCGATGTTTTACTGCGTGCGCTTTGGCCCTGCCTGGCCGGGGCAGTGACTACCTGGGTGAAGTCAGCGCGGCCGGTGCGCACCGTTCTCATAAAATTCTCGAGGCTTTCCAGGCCATCCGCCCATGCAGAACAAGCGCAGCCAACTATTAAAATAATAGCAAACAACTTCTTCATCAAATTCACTCCGCCCGCGCCGGAACCAGAATTTCGCGCTGGCCGCTGCCGCTCATGGCGCTGACCAGCCCGGCATTTTCCATGTCTTCCACCAGCCGCGCGGCGCGGTTGTAGCCGATCTTGAGGTGGCGCTGCACCAGCGAAATGCTGGCCTTGCGGTTTTTCAGGACCACTTCCACGGCCTGGTCGTACATTGGATCTTTTTCACCGCTGGCCTTGCCGGCCAGGTCGCCGTCCTCGCCATCGACCGTGCCGCCTTCAAGCACGCCGTCAATGTAGTTGGGCTCGCCCTGCTGCTTGAGGTAGGCTACCACGCGGTGTACCTCATCGTCGCTGACAAAGGCACCATGCACGCGAATCGGAAAGCCCACGCCGCTGGGCATGTAGAGCATGTCTCCCATTCCCAGCAGGGCCTCGGCCCCCATCTGGTCAAGAATGGTGCGGCTGTCTATCTTGCTGCTGACCTGAAACGACAGCCGCGTCGGAATGTTCGCCTTGATCAGGCCGGTGATCACATCCACGCTGGGGCGCTGGGTGGCCAGCACCAGGTGAATGCCGGCGGCGCGCGCCTTTTGCGCCAATCGGGCAATCAGCTCTTCGATTTTCTTGCCGACCACCATCATCAGATCGGCCAGCTCGTCAATCACCACGACAATGTAGGGCAGGCGTTCCAGCGGCTCGGGCTGCTCGGGCGTCAGGCTGAACGGGTTGTAAATGAATTCGCCGCGCGCCCTGGCGTCGTCGATCTTGACGTTGTAGCTCGCCAGATTGCGCACGCCCAGCCGGCTCATCAACTTGTAGCGCTTTTCCATTTCTGCCACGCACCAGGTCAGTGCGTTTGCGGCCTGCCGCATGTCGGTCACCACCGGGCATAGCAAATGCGGAATGCCTTCGTAGGCGCTCATCTCCAGCATCTTGGGGTCGATCAGCAGCAGCCGCACATCGCGCGCATCGGCCTTGTACAGCAGGCTCAGGATCATCGCGTTGATGCCCACCGACTTGCCCGAGCCGGTCGTGCCGGCCACCAGGCAGTGCGGCATCCTGGCCAGATCGGCCACCACGGCATGGCCGGCAATGTCCTTGCCAAGTCCGAGCGTGAGCATGGATTTGGCTTCGTTATAAACCTGCGAGCCCAGAATTTCGCTGAGTTTGATGGATTGCCGCTTGGCGTTGGGTAACTCCAGCGCCATGTAGTTCTTGCCGGGAATGGTTTCAATCACGCGGATCGACACCAGGCTCAGGGCACGCGCCAGGTCCCTGGCCAGGTTGACCACCTGCGAACCCTTGACACCCGTGGCGGGCTCGATCTCATAGCGGGTAATGACCGGGCCGGGCGCGGCGGCCACCACCCGCACCTCGACGCCAAAATCCCTGAGCTTCTTCTCGATCAGCCGCGACGTCATTTCCAGGGTCTCAGGGGCCACGCTTTCCTGCCGCTGCAAGGCCCCATCGAGCAGGTCCACCTGCGGCAGCCGGGAGTCGGGCAGCTCGCTGAACAGCGGTTTTTGCCGCTCCTTGGCAACCCGCTCGCTTTTCGGAACGCCTGCCAGCGTAGGCTCGATCACGACCGGCAGCGGGTGGTGCTCTTCAATTTCGATGCGCTCGCCGGTCAGGGTC
>JAHFQQ010000080.1:12289-13011 GCA_023259235.1 Polaromonas sp.
CCTCGCGCTCGCGGGCGGCCAGCTTGCCAAGAGCCAGATCCTCGGCAATCTCGCGCTTTTCGCGGCGCGAGTCCAGCAGTCCATCGACCCGGGTACCCAGCACCAGAGCCACCCGCGCCCACGAAAAGCCGAAGACAACGGACACGGCAATCACGCCCAGCGCAATGAAGACCAGGCCCGAGCCTGCAAAACCCAGCCACTTCACGCCCAGCGTGCCCGCCAGATACCCCAGCACCCCGCCCGCGTGGCCCGGCAAGAGATATTCAAAACGGTACAGCCGGGACCATTCCAGCGCCGCGCTGACAACCAGCAGCAGCGCAAGGCCCAGCCAGAACCTGATGCGGTAGCCGGCACGCGGCAACGCCGCGGCTGTTCGCGGTTCGCCGCGCAACCCGCGCGCCAGCGACTGCAGCCAGGCCTGGCAACCCGCAGCCAGCGCCCACCAGACGGAAAAGCCCAGCAAGAAATAGCTGATGTCAGCCACCCAGGCCCCGACACGGCCGCCCCAGTTGCGCGCTACCGCCTGCGCGCCGTTAACCGCCTCGGCACTGCCGGAGGTTGACCAAGCGGCATCCTGTGGCGAATAGCTCAGCATCGCCGCCAGCCAGAACAGCAGGCCGAGCAAGCCCAAAATGAGGCTGACTTCGTGGGTAAAGCGCTTGACGCCGCCGGGCGCGCCCGCGGACGGGGAATTTCTGGTGTTCAGGGTGTCGAGTGAATAA
>JAHFQQ010000081.1 GCA_023259235.1 Polaromonas sp.
GAAACCCGGGTGAGCGGCTTTCCACCACCTCGCCCGCCGTGCCGCCGCCCATGACTTCGCCGAGCGGCTGTGGCGCGGTGTAGCTCTTGGCGTCGTTCATGCGGCCACGCATGTAGGGGTCCAGGCTCAAAAATTGGTGGCGCACCAGCACCTGGCCATCTTGCAGGGCCGGCGTCTGGCTGGTCACGAGTCTGAAGTTGCTGGCGACGGCTTCGCCGGTGGGCCGGTTGTCGAGCAGGACTTGTTGATTGGCAGGCATGGCGATTCCTTTTTACTATATGTTTAGGAGCTGATAGCGCCCGCTCCATAAGGGCTATAGCATGATTTGATCAATAAAAACGTCAGTCGGTTGAAATCGGGTTGAGCGGCGGATTCAGCAGATTGGCCGTCTTGAGCCCCGTGGCCAGGCGTCTGACGTATTTGAACGTTCCGGTGGCATGAGCGCAAGGGCGTCCCTGTGCGTCATGCAGCGTGGCTTGCATGAACGCCAGCGTGGCGCTGCGATGCAGCAGGCGGCCCTTGCCGGTGAGCCGGCTGCCATCGCCCGGCGCCGGTTGCATGAAGCTGGTTTTCATCTCGATGGTGACCACGCCCATGTCTTTTTGCACACTGCGCGCAGCCACTGCCATGGTCACATCGAGCAGCGTCATGACGGCGCCGCCGTGTGTGACAGAAAACGAGTTCAGGTGCTCGGGCCGCGGTGTGTAGCTAACGGCCGACTCGCCGCCCTCAAACAACTCCAGCACAAAGCCGAGGTGATTGACAAAGGGGATTTCAGCGCCAAAGTTCATAAGGACCTAAAAGAAGTGCGCCGCGCCGGGCCGCCCCAAGCAAGCACAGCCCCCGCGGGGGGCAGCGCAGTACACGCCGTGACAAGCGTGGGGGCCATATCACCCTCCGGCGACCACGGAAACGCCACCATCCACCGCCAGCCATTGTCCGGTGATGTGCTTGCCCGCATCAGAGGCATAAAGCACACAAAGACCCTTGAGGTCTTCGTCATCGCCCAGGCGCCCCAGCGGCGCGTGCGCGGCGAGTTTTTCCTCGCCCATGGTCTTGAGCGTGCCCATGGTCATCCTGCTCGGGAAAAAGCCCGGGCAGATGGCGTTCACGTTGATGTTGTAGGCACCCCATTCACACGCCAGCGCCCGCGTGAAGTTGATTACCGCGCCCTTGGACGTGTTGTAGGCAATGGTGTTCATTCCGCGCGGGTTGCCACCCAGGCCGGCGATCGAGGCCAAATTGATGATGCGGCCTGACTTGCGCCCAATCATGCTGTGTTTGGCGATGTGCTGCGAGAGGATGAAATAGCCGCGGATATTGAGATTCATCACCTTGTCCCAGGCGTCCACCGGGTGGTCTTCGGCCGGTGCGCCCCAGGCCGCGCCGGCGTTGTTGACAAGAATGTCTACATGTCCCATGCGCCCGATGGCTTCATCGGCCAGCGCGCGAATGTCGGCCTCTTTGGCGCAGTCGGCGGCAATCCAGTCGGCATCGATGCCGGCCGCCTTCAGCTCGGCCGCCGATTCGATCAGGTCTTCCGCCTTGCGCGAACTCAGCATCACCCTGGCGCCGGCTTCGCCCAGTGCGTGGGCCAGTTGCAGCCCCAGGCCGCGCGAGCCGCCGGTGACGAGCGCGGTTTTTCCTTTAAGGTCAAACAGTTGCTGGATGGTGCGGGTCATGTCAAGGTTCCTTGTATTCAGTCATCAAATTTCGTTGTCGAACCCGCTGCGGGTCTTGCATAAAGCACCCACAAGCGCTCTGACTTGGGGATGTCGCGGATGGGTTTGGCAGATAGCCCGTGCTGCGCTGCCTTCAAAGAGCGAGTAAAGCACAACATCGCAGTTGGCTTCAAGCCTGGCTGTCCGGATGGCGACTTCAAGCGCCAATACCCCCGGCATTGCTCTTGATTGAAAACCCGCTGGCCCAAAGGCTAAAACGCCGCCTCGGGCAGGTTGGCGGCAGTCAGTTGAACAGGTCCGGGTCGGACTCCACGATCTCGTCCCAGAGCGTCTGGAAGGAGAGCCAGCCGAACCCGGGAGACCCCAGCGCCCGCACCAGCGCCCGCGCGCGGTCAGCGGGCCACAGCTCGGGCGCGCCCACCGGCTCGACCATCATCTGCACCTGACAGGCGCGTTCCATGCAGATGAACCACCAGGCGGCCTCCTCAACCGTCAGGCCGGTGCTGAACAAGCCGTGGCCAACCTGGATCGCCACCCTGTGCGTTCCGAACGCAGCCGCAAACTGGGCTGCCTCAGCGCGGCTTTGCGACACCCGCGGTTCGCGGATGAGCGCCTGCTGCTCGAACAGTACGCAGGCGTCCTGAGTGATCGGATCGAGCAGGCGACCGAGACTGGACCATGCCTTGCCGTGCAGGGAATGGGCATGGCAGACCGCCATCACCTCCGGCCGGGCTTCGTGCAGCGCCGAGTGCAGGAGCAGGCCCACCAGGTTGACCGGCCGGTTGCCGACCAGAACGTCCCCGCTGTGGTTGACCTGGACAAGGTCAGACACCTTGATCCGGCGAAAGGAAACGCCGATCGGGTTCGCCCACAGCAAAGCCGGGTCTTCGGGGTCGCGCACGGTGACATGGCCGAGCAGCCCTTCGGAAAAACCGAACCGGCCGAAGACCCGGCACACGCCCGCCAGTCGCTCGAGACGATGCCGTCGTTCTGCCGCGACACTGTCGAACACGGGCGGTTCACGCGTGATGAAACTGCTTACGTTGATGTCCATTGAAATATCCTCCAAAAATGATGCAAATAATTGAGCCGATGCAGCACCGCATGCAACCCGGTGACTGCACCGCAGGCCAAACGCCGCGCGTCAGGCGCCGGGCTTGAACTCGACTTCACCTTCGATCTCCACCGGGATATTAAAGGGCAACTCGGCCATGCCAACCGCGCTGCGGCTGTGCGCGCCGACTTCCGGGCCGAAAAGCTCAAGGATGAGATCGGAGCAACCGTTGATGACGGTCGGCTGGCGGTTGAAGCCCGGTGCCGAATTGACCATGCCAAAGATGCGCACCCAGGCCGTGATGCGGTCCAGATCGCCCAAAGCGCGCTGCAGGCTGCCCAGGACCGCCAGCCCCGTGAGCCGCGCTGCAGCATAGCCCTGCTCCGGCGTCACCTCGCGTCCAACCTTGCCCAGCGGCCTGGAAATCGAACCGTCGGCGTTTTGCGGCGCATGACCGGAGATCAGTGCCCGATTGCCCACGAGGCGTACGAACTGGAACGGGAACACCATGCCGTCTGGCGCCTGCATCGGTGGCGGCAATGCCAGCCCAAGCGCGTTCAGGCGGTCTTCAATATGTGACATGGTGGGTTTCCGTTCAGGTGTTTAGTGATCGACGCTCGCCACTTCCTCGGTCTTGAAGTCGCCCGGCATCACGATCTCCAGCATTTCTATGTCGGCACTGTGCCCGATCTCACGGTGATGAATGTCCGGTGGCTGGTGGACGCATGAGCCAGCTTCGAGGCGAACCACGCCCTGCCCTTCATATTCGAATTCAATCCAGCCCTTGAGTATGTAGACAAGCTGAAATTTTGTCTTGTGCAGGTGCGGCTGGCTTGAGAATTCCGTTCCGGCCGCCGCCCGGATGACATGGGCGTCAACTCGCCCTTCAGTAGCCGTTTTGATCCCGAGATCGCGGTATTCATAGAACGAGCGCAGACCTCGCTCGAACCGGGCATCCCTGGCGTGCGATGCAACAAAGCCTTGGGTGGTCATGCGGTACTCCTTGGATGTAACAGGTTGATGGGAAACGGGTTCTTTTGCGGCCGATCAGCTCAAAAATTCCATTCCATACTTCGCCGCAATGGCCCTGAAGTCCGTTGCGGCGCCGGGCCGTGACGGGCTTCCACTATCAACCATCGATGTGGCAACTTCAGCAATGAAGGCATCAAATATGCCACCGGGAGAGCTGATGATCAACTGGCGGCCGATCTCGGGCCCCATGCTCGTGAAGCCATGCGGCGTGCCTCTGGGCACAAACACCACGTCTCCAGGGGCCAGCTTGAGTATCTTCCCGTCGAGCTGAAATTCATAGTGCCCATCGCAGATGATGAAAGCCTCATCGTACGTCGGGTGGGTTGGTCAGAAGCAGGCGCTCAGACCGTCTGCCAGATACTGTCGTACATCGAGCCAGCGATGAAGCAGTCGGCTGCGCCGTTCACCAGTTCCCAGTACTTCGCGTCGGCCATGAGCTTGTCCTGAAACGCCCCCAGCGCCGCCATGTCGGCGTAGCGGGTGGACCAGGCCACCCGCTGCGGATTGCCAACGACCGGGCGCAAGACCTCAAGGTCAATCTGATGGTTGGTTTTGATGTATTTCGCGATTTCCCGGGCAAACGCCATCGCGGCGCCGGCCTTGCCGGGTTTGACCCCGGCGACTCGAACAAATGCAATCATCATGGTTCTCCTTTCGCCGAAACAGCGGCGTCTGTGGTCGTATCTGCGACGATTCGATGACGCCACTTTCGCGCGCCAGCCCGGCTGGCGTCCCTAAGCATTGCTAATTGCGGGCTAAATATTCCTAAATCCGGCCTGCCGCGGTATATTTGGCGCTCTATTCATGAAAGCACGCCTTGCTCCAACCCCTGCTTTTTGGCCGGTTCAGGTTGCTGCGCGCAGAACGCCGTCTGCTTGACGGCGGAACGCCGGTGTCGCTGGGGAGCCGCGCTTTTGACCTGCTGGTCGCACTGGTGGAACAGCACGACCAGGTCGTGTCCAAGGAAGCGCTGCTGCAACAGGTCTGGCCTGGCGTGATCGTGGAAGAAAACAACCTTACCGTCCACATGTCAACCTTGCGCAAGGTGCTGGGCCCCGATGCGGTGTCGACGGTTTCGGGCCGTGGTTACCAATTCACAATGCCAGTGTGGACTGATCCCGCAGATGCCGGGTTGGCAAACTCGTCGTTTGCGCCGCCTGCCGCAGCAGCGTTACCGCTGCCCGACAAACCGTCCATCGCCGTGCTGCCCTTTGCCCACCTGGGCGGAGACGCTTCCCAGGATGACTTCATCGACGGCCTGACCGATGAGCTCATCACCAGTCTGTCGCGTTTCCGGTCACTTTTTGTCATTTCGCGCAACAGCGTTTTCACTTACAAAGGCCAGAGCACTGACGTTCGTACGGTCGCGCGCGAGCTGGGCGTGCGCTATGTGCTCGAAGGCAGCGTACGGCGCGCTGGTGCACGGGTGCGCGTTTCGGCCGAGTTGATCGACGCCGTCAGTGCCAGCCAGATCTGGGCCGAGCGCTACGACCGGCTGCTGGAAGACGTGTTTGTGCTGCAGGACGAGGTGGCGCATGCCATCGTGGCCGCAATGGCGCCGCAAATCGAAACCTCGGAGATCGGCCGCCTGCGCGGCATACGGCCCGGGAACCTGACGGCCTACGAAATCGCCCAGCGCGCCTGGGCGCGCACGCGGGAAGCGCTCTCGCAATCGAGCTACGCCCTGCTCGATGAGGCCATTGCGCTGGCGCGCCAGGCGCTGGCGATAGACCGGCGATCCAGCGCGGCCCTGAATGCCATTGTTGACGCGCAGTCCTGGCACCTCTATTTTGGTACCGCCGCATCGGCCAAAACCAGCCTGGCCGATGCGCTGGACGCAGCGGGGCAAGCGCTGGCCATCGACAGTGCCGACCATTTGGCCTACCGCGGCCGAGGCTGGTTGATGCTGGTGGCGGGGCGGATGCCGGAGGCAATGTCGGACTTTCGGCGATCACTGGCGCTGAACCCGAACGATTCCTTCACCCTGGCACGGTTGGGCATGTGCGAGTCCGTCTCGGGCACTCCGGCTGCCGGTGCCCGACAGTGCCTGCAGGCCCTGCGCCTGAGCCCGCGCGATCCCTTGCGCTTTCACCTGCTGGACAACCTGGCTTGGGCCTATTTCGCATCCAGATCGTATGCCAACGCGATTGACACGGCCCGGCAGTCGCTGCGCGAAGCCGAATTCTCCGGAGCGCGATTGTGCCTGATACTGAGCCTTGCGGGGCTGGACGAATTGGCTGCCGCCGCTGTAGAACTGCAGGACTTGCGCCGACGCGCTCCAGCGATGGTCGCCGCTCGCCTGAATGGTGTCTGGCTGGCTGTTGATCCCGAGGTCCGCCAGCGCGAAGTCGATTTTTTGAACATGGCGAATGCCTGTGTACCGTCCAAACCCGCTTTGGAAACAACCGCGCCCGCGTTGGAGCCTCAGAGTATCACCGATCTGCCGCCGCGTCAGCCGTGATACCGCTAAACCGCCTTGCCTGTGGAGTTTGGTGGTCAAGCGGCTTGACACCTAATTGACGCAACCGGTAATTCTGCTATGCAGCGTTTGCTGCCGATCGTCGGTGTCGGCTTACCGGCAACCCAATTGATTTCAAGTCAACGGTCGTTCATGACCGGATCTTGACGACCGTGAACAGCCGCACGGCTGGCTCAAGAACGGACGTTCGAGCGTCACGTAAGCATCCATCGCAGATGCGAAGCCTCGGTCGGACGCAACCCTATGGAATCTCTGCGTTTACTGTCGGCAAGTTTTACAGTCTATGTGTGCTTCGTCAGCTACCTTATTGATATTACTTAATATATAAGTCTCGCACGATTCTTGCTTCAACGTTACGCGATGAAGTTTGTCTCGAGGAGACGGGTTCGAGCGGCCGCGTATGTCGTCCAGCCTAGAGGGGCCCGATTGATTCCAAGAAATCTGCCGAAGGGATCTTCATGATGTTCAACAAACCCATTATCAGTTCCTGTGTGTTGCTACTAGCCGCCCTTGGCACTTTGATGTCCCCTGCCATCGCAGCCCCGACGACATATAGTCTGCTCGCCACGATCGCCGTGCCGTCGGATGCGGCCAATGTCCAACCGGGCGGGGTCTTCACCGCCTTCGACGTTAGCTTCTTCGACCCGACGACGCGGCTCTACTATGTGGCCGACCGGTCCAATGCCAGTGTTGACATCTTCTCTGGCGCAAGCCTCTCGTTCCTTGGGCGAGCGACCGGCTTTACCGGACAGGCGGCGACCACATCGCTGTCTGGCCCGAATGGTGTCCTGGCGGTCACATCGGGCGGAACAACCACACTCTACGCCAGTGATGGCAACAGCACACTCAAGGTTTTCAACGCGACCAATCCAGCGGCGCCTAGCCTGCTGCAGAGCATTTCCACGGGTGGCGCCTTCCGGGTCGACGATATGGCCTATTCTCCAGTGACCGGACAAGTCCTGGTCACGAACAACGCCGACGCCCCGGCGTTCGCGACGCTCTTTCAAACCACTGCCGGTAATGCGCCGGTCACCATCGCCCATACCGGCATCAGTATTCCCGGCGCCGGGAATTTTGACGGACTGGAACAGGCGGTGTGGAACCCCAACACCGGAACCTTCTTCATCTCTGTGCCGTCGTTCAACGGCGACCAGGGCGGCGTCGCCGAGATTAAAACCGATGGGACTGTCGGGCGCCTTTACAAGTTCGCGAATATGGGTCTCGCCGCCTGCTCGCCCACCGGTCTCGCGCTTGGCGCAAGCGGCCACCTTATGGTCGGCTGCGGAACGTCAGGCACCCAGACGGTCGTACTTGACCCGACAGGTACTGGGTCGATCGTCACCACCTTCTCGCAGATCAGCGGCACCGATGAAATTTGGTATGACCCGACACTGGAAGATTTCTTTGTTACTGGCGTAGATGCCGGTGGACGGGTCTTCGACGTGATCAGCGACACGTCTGACACCCTATTACAGTCCGTCTCATTAGGAGTATCGTCGAACCCGCATTCGATCGCGGTCGATCCGCTGAGCGGCGATGTTTTCGTACCGCTTGCCGGGAGCACCCTAGCCGTCCCGGACCCAGTGTGCCCGCTCGGCTGCATCGCTGTGTACTCGCAGACAGTTCCGGAGCCCGACACGCTGGCACTTCTCGGCATCGGTGCCGCTGGCCTCGCGTGGCGTCGGCGGAAACAATTACCTGTATTTCGGCTTTGCAGCGCAACCAGTCGGTCACGAACGGCAGGTCTCTGGAAGCTCAACGACAATTTTTTACCTGCCGTTGAGCCTGACGCAGTTCATCAAGTTTCATCGGGGGATTCGGCTTTGCAACGAGAACTGCCTGCGGGCTGCTAATCCGGTCCTGAAGAATTGACCCTACTTGCATGTCAAACGAATTTGGCGGGTTAATCGTTCTTGCTAAATTGGTAAAAAGTATTCGCCGCAGGAAAATGAAGACCCGACAACCGTCGCGTTGCGGCATCGCAATCAATTGCCGCCGTCAATATGGAGAACAAGCAATGAAGATGCAAGTCAAATGTTTAGTTTTCTCAGGCGCTGACTGCCTGAATAAAAGAAGCATGAAGCGTTTCAAAACATGGATCGCAGCTAGCCTGCTCACGTTCCTGGCAGTCGCTCCCACGGCTTGGTCGGCGGGTGCACCCAGTGCTCCGCAGATCAAGCAGGCCAGCGTCAACGGCGTCACGCTCGTCTATCAGGAGCAGGGGGATGGTGCGCCCGTGGTTTTCATTCACGGTTGCTGCACAGACTACCGCGCCTGGGATGCGCAACGTCAAGCCATCGGGCCGCACTATCGCTTCATCGCTCTCAACATGCGTTATTTCGGGACAGCCCCGTGGCCCGATGGTGAATCGAAATACTCGCAGCAGACGGACGCGGACGATATTGCCGCCTTCATTCGCGGTTTAAACGCCGGTCCGGTGGACCTCGTCGGCTGGTCATACAGCGGTCCGATCGTCATGTTGGTGGTGTTGCAGCATCCGGAGCTGGTGCACAGCCTGACTATCCATGAGCCAGGTACGATAAGCTACGTTACCGACCCCGCTATCGCCAAGACCGCGAACGAGGATCGCGCGGCCGCGTTGGGGCCTGCGATCGCGGCAGCGAAGGTCAGCGACTTCGCAAGTGTGGCTCGGCTTACGCCGATCGGGGTCAACCACCAGCCTGATTTCTGGGAGACCACGACGCCGGAAATTCGTACGATGTTCCTCGACAATGCCCGCACCTGGACGCTCGCTCTTGCGGCACCGCCGCAACCTCACATCACGTGCGATATGCTTCATCAGATCAAGATACCGGTATTGATCACCGTCGGCAAAGACACACGCTCTTACTACCACATTGCCTCGGAGGGAGCGGCCGCTTGCATTCCCGGCGTCCAGTTTGTCACCATACCTGGCCGCCATTTGGCGATCGCGCAGCAGCCCGAGGCGTTCAATGCGGCGCTGCTGACATTGCTTGCAAAGGCGGGTTCGCAACCGAAGCCCTGATCGACACAAGGCGGATGACCATCAAATTTGGAAGTCCAGTCCGTAGCGGTACGTAGTTTGGTTGTACAGCGGTAGCTGTCAGTTACGACGGGCAACCACCCGCAAGGAGACTCCCATGGATTCATGTTCGAAATCATCGAGTAACGCCGTACGCATGCTTGGCATATGCGTTGCTGCCGCAGCAATTCTATGCAGCGCGTGCGCTTCCGCGCCGGCCGAAGACGACCCCATGGGGATAGCCAAGGCTTTCGCCGTGAAGTACGAAGCTGCCGTCGCCGCGAAGGATGCCCCGGCGATTTCCAACCTCTTCACACCCGAAGGCGTATTCCAAAATGTGCTGGGTGTGTTCAAAGGCAGGTCTGCAATCCAGGGTCTGCGGGAAGCCGGGTTCAAGCGGGGCCTCGTCAAGGAAGCGCTTTTCGTGACGGACGCTCACCGTGTCGGCAACGTCATCATCGAGAGAGGCGACAACATCCTCTATCTGGCGTCGAATGGTAGCACCACCGAAGTCAAAGGGCGCTGGGCAGGCGTGCTGCTTAAGTCGGGAAACGAATGGCAGCTGGACGCGGTGACGGCCATCGTGGTCCCGGCACCGCCGCCGAAGCCCTAGCCGAAGCGCGGCTAAAGCAACCCCTCCGCCATCATCGACGCCCGACGAAGCACAAGGATCGTTTTGGGAAACGCTGATAGACAGCCGTGAAGTGTAGTAATACTGACACCAAAAAATAGTAATGTTGCCACTAACTGCCGTCTATGTCGGCTTTCGAGAGGGCAGTTCGGCGAACTCAATGTCAGGAAGCAGTCTTGTGCCGTCCTTGACTGTAGGCACTGGTGGCGTTCCGTTGCTTGAGCCCGGTATCCCCCCGTTCATGTAACACGGGGGGCTATGAATACAAAGCCGAATGGTAAGGTCCCAATTGCATCATGTCTCCCTCTAAAACAAGGAGATGTTCAGCAGGATCAAAAACTACGAAACCTTGCTGCAACTGTAAAAATGGAAATTGGCGCCCTTCTTGCACCCATTTCGGTACGTGATTGGCTACCCACGCTGGGCTCGATTCACAGATCCAAAAGCAGATTCAGTATTACCCGCGCGTCCGACTAAACCGCCCGCCCCAACCGCCCCACCCCTTCCTCAATCTTCGCCACATCCGCTGTAGCAAAACTGAGCCTGAAGGTCGCCACATCCGGATGGTTCGCGTAAAACGGCGCTCCCGGCACAAAGGCCACGCCCTTCTCAATCGCCCTCTTCGCAAACTCGCCGGCATCCTTGGTCTTGCCGCCCGCGCCGGTCAGCCGGGCCCAGAAGAACAGGCCGCCCTGCGGCTGCGTGAATTCAACCGCGTCGCCCAGTTCGCGCTTGAGCGCAGCGCCCATGGCCACAGC
Organism: Polaromonas sp.; assembly: GCA_023259235.1. GTDB lineage: Bacteria > Pseudomonadota > Gammaproteobacteria > Burkholderiales > Burkholderiaceae_C > Polaromonas. Next base: position 10,641 of record JAHFQQ010000081.1, read on the forward strand.
GCGCTCGCCATAGACCTTGCGCACCCTGGCCAGGGTGGCGGGCATGCGCCCGGCCTTCAGGTACTGCGCGGCGGTGGCCTGGGCGAAGGTGCTGGTGTGGGCGTCGCTGAACTGTTTGCACATGGTGGCTTTGGCCAGCAGCTCGGGCGGCGCAATCATCCAGCCCACGCGCAGGCCGGGGCTCAGCACCTTGCTCATGCTGCCGCAGTGCGCCAGCCAGTCGCGGCTGCCGGGAACGTCCTTCGACAGGCTCAGGATGCTCGGCGGCGGGGCCGCGTTGAAATAAAGGTCGCCATAGGGATCGTCTTCGACGATCAGGGTCTGGTGCTTCACGGCCATGGCCAGCACTTGTTTGCGGCGCTCGGCGCTCAGCGTAGCGCCGCTCGGGTTGCCGAAGGTGGGAATCAGGTACACCAGTTTGGGCTTGTGCTCGGCGATGAGCTTTTCCAGCTCGTCGGTCTTCACACCGTTCGCATCAATCGGCGCGCTGATGAGGTCTGCGCCATACAACCTGAAACACTGGATGGTGGCCAGAAACGTCGGGCCTTCCACAATCACCTTGTCGCCGGGCGAAATCATGGTTTTGCCCAGCAGGTCGAGCGCCTGCTGGCTGCCGGTGGTGACGATCAGGCCCTCGGGCGCCAGGTCTTTCACGCCCTTGCTGGCCATGAAGGCGGCGAGCTGTTCGCGCAAGGGTTGGTAGCCTTCGGTGGCGCCGTATTGCAGCGCCGCGCCGGGGTCTTCTGTCAGCGCCGTATTGACGGCCTGGCGAATGCCGTCCACATCGAACATGGCGGAGTCGGGAAAACCACCGGCAAAGCTGATGATGCCGGGCTTGCCGAGCAGTTTGAAGAGTTCACGGATGGCGGAGGTTTCTACATTGTTGAGGCGGTCGGCAAATGGCAGAGGCATGGGAAAATCAATTCATGAAAAAAGAAAACATCGAGCCGTTTTTTGCCGCATTGAAGGCGGCCAATCCCCAGCCCAATACCGAACTTGAGTATACGAGCGTGTTCGAGCTGCTGGTGGCCGTGCTGCTGAGCGCCCAAGCCACCGATGTGAGCGTGAACAAGGCCACGCGCCGGCTGTTCCCGGTGGCCAACACGCCGCAGAAGATTCTCGACCTCGGGCTGGAAGGCCTGGAGGGCTACATCAAGACCATCGGCCTGTTCCGCAGCAAGGCCAGGCACCTGATGGAGGCCTGCCGCATCCTGCTGGAGCAGCACGGCGGCCGGGTGCCGCGCACGCGCGCGGCGCTGCAGGCCCTGCCAGGCGTGGGCCGCAAGACGGCCAATGTGGTGCTGAACGTGGCGTTTGGCGAACCCACCATGGCGGTGGACACGCACATCTTTCGCGTCAGCAACCGCACCGGGCTGGCACCGGGCAAGACTCCGCTGGAAGTTGAGTTGAAGCTGCTCAAGCGCGTTCCGCCCGCCTACCTGGTGGATGCGCACCACTGGCTGATCCTGCATGGCCGCTATGTATGCCTGGCGCGCAAGCCGCTGTGCTGGCAGTGCGGTGTGGCGCAGTTTTGCGATTTCACACCCAAGACGCCAGCCCCATGAGCTTTTTAATCATGGCGGGCAAATTCCTCGCCGCTTGTGGCGTTCCCTGCGTAAGCTTGAAAGATAAGCCAATATCTTCACAAGAGGCGACAGGGCCTATGCCACCAATGGAAGCGCCATCGAGCCAGCGCCGGCGCCGGCTATAGTAAGAACCTGATGGCGCGTAAAAGAGCGAAGTGTGGTTTTCCATAAATGTTTGCATTCATAAGGGTGGCAGGGTAAGCTTGTTTTTCTTAGAATGCCGTGAGTCGAATTTTTTACAATATCCAACAAAAAAAAGGAGATACCCATGTTGCTCGCTTATTCCCGTTTCCTCTGCACCTTGCTGACCGCCCTGATCATGGCTGTGCCAGCGGGAGCAGCGTTGGCCCAGGAGGTTGTCCTGGGCGCTTCGGTACAGTTGACCGGCCCGGTCGCCAACACCGGCCGCTATTACCGCGATGCCTATCAGCTCGCGATCGACAAGATCAATGCGGCGGGCGGCGCCAAGATTGCGGGCCAGTCACACAAGCTGGCGCTAAAGGTGTACGACAACCAGTCCGACGTGAACCTGAGCGTGCGCCAGTACACACAACTGGTGTCGCAGGACAAGGTCAATCTGCTGCTGGGCCCGTTCGCCAGCAATTTCGCGCTGGCCGATTCGGCGGTTTCGGAGAAATACAAGATTCCGATGGTTCAGGGCGGCGGCGCTTCCGACCAGATTTTTGCGCGTA
>JAHFQQ010000317.1 GCA_023259235.1 Polaromonas sp.
GATGCGCTGGCGCAGTTCGGGGCTCAGGCCGGTGTCTTCGTCGGGGAAGGGGAAGGTTTCGAAGCATCGGGAAATCACATAGGTTGGATCGTTGCCGACGCCAAGCCAACTGCATTGGGACAGGCTCCAAGTTTTGTGTAGCGAGCTGGACAACACTCCCAGCAGCCAAGGTGCATCGTGACAAATGGTGATTAGTTTGCTGTCTGGCAGAACTGAAATATCGACGTATTGAAATATCAGGTGCTTGGCCGTTTTGACGGTGACGATGTACCGGGGCAGGCCGACGAGTTGCTTGCGCAGTTTGGGATTGTTTTCGCCAAATAGCCACCAGTTGTCACGACGGCTGGCGCGGTTGTTCTGGTCACGCTCGGGCTTGACGCGTTCGAGCAGCCACTGGTAAACGGCGGGAAATTGCTGACGCGTTTCGTCAGACTTCAAGCCGAACAAGTCAATGATTTTCAAACCGCGCGGCGCATCGGTTAGATCGCGGCCATTGCGGTAGTCGCGAATGTGGCGCTCCAGTCCGGGAACGCTGCCCAGTCCCAGCGCAGTGGCTTCGTCAGCGGTGACAAGGAAACCCATTCCGTGCGGCTTGATTCCCTCGAAGCAGAGTTCGTTATTGGCCTCCAACGCCAGCGCCGACGCCACATTCGCACCAACGCTCAAATCCGCATGAATCTCGCCGCTGCTCTCGACCAGCGTCACGTCCACTTCGCCAAACTCGCCGGTCTGTTCGCTGGTGACGTTGAGCAGGCGGCCGGTTGCGTCACCCCGAGCCATGGATTGCCGCGCTTCGCTCGCCATGACGGGAGCGGGCGTGGCTTCGCCCACGGTCATGGCAATGCGTACCGCCGCGCCGTTGGTGCTGTCCACCCACGGGTGGTCCGGAATGGCGAATACCAAAACGACCTTGCCGGCAGACCGTGCCCCGCTGCCCGCCAACCCGTCCATTGCCGCCTGCACCACGCGCCGGTTGAAGGTCTGGCGCAGGCTGTTGGTGGTGATCAGGCCAAACCTGCGCGCCTTGCCAGCGGCCACCAGTGCTGCCGCGCGGCTCCACCAGTGCATCACAAAATCGGCGCTCTCGGGTACTTCGGGCCAGGCAGCGCGCAGCGCTTGGGCATAGCCGTCGCCCAGCGCGGCGCGTATCGTGCTGGCGCCGATGAAAGGCGGGTTGCCCACAATGAAATCTGCCTGCGGCCACGTCGCTTGAGTCGGCTTGATGTAGTTCCACTGTGGCACCTGCGCGGCTTCGTCGGGCACCAGCGCGCCGGTAACGGGGTGCGTTTTGAAAGTGCTGCCGTCCCAGCGACTCAGCAACTTGCCGTTTGCGTCATGGGCCAGGCCGGTGTCGTCCCAGGCCAGCACGGCGTCGCGGTGTTCGATGTTGCCGTAGTCGTGCACCACGGGTTCGGCCACGGCCTTGTTGCCGCGGGTGCGAATGTGCCACTGCAGGTAGCCAATCCACAGTACCAGCTCGGCCATGGCGGCGGCGCGTTCGTTCAGCTCAATGCCCAGCAGTTGTTTGGGCGTAACGGTTTCGCCTTCCAGCCCGAGCAGGGCCTGCGTGTCGCCCAAGGCTTCGAGCTGGTTGATGACTTCGCCTTCGAGCCGCTTCAAATGCTCCAGCGTGACATACAAAAAATTGCCGCTGCCGCAGGCCGGATCGAGCACGCGGGTGCTGCAAAGCTGGTGGTGGAAGCGGCGCACTTCGGCACAGGCGGCTTGCTGTTTGGCATCTTGCGCCTTGCCTGCAAGCCCGGCGGCTTCACGCGCCAGCACCAGCGCGGCGGCCTGGGCGTTGGCCCAGTCGGCGCGCAGCGGCTCGACCACGGTGGGCAGCACCAGCCGCTCCACGTAAGCGCGCGGCGTGTAGTGCGCGCCCAGCGCGTGGCGCTCGGTGGGGCTGAGCGCGCGCTCCAGCAGGGTGCCGAAGATGGCGGGCTCGACCTCGCGCCAGTTGGCCTGGGCGGCGCGAATCAGGCGCCCGATCTGCTCCTGATCCAATAGCAAACTATAGCCGTCCTGACTGGGCTGCTTGAACAATTTACCGTTGAACTTGAGCACCTGCAGGGCCAGTGCGGCGCTAAAGCCGCCGCGGTCCATGTCGGCCCACAGCACGCGCAGCATTTGCTGCAGGGTGGCGGGCTGCTCGCGGTGCGCTTGCAGCAGCCCCAGAAAACTGCCCTTGGGCAGCAAGTCCACGTCTTCGGCAAACATGCTGAACAGGCTGCGCGTGAGGAAGGCGGCAACGTGGTCGGCGCGGTGGCCGGACAGCTCCAGCGATCTGGCGAGTTCAGCCAGTTGCCCCGCCACTTCGCGGGTGACGCGCGCGCTGGCGCGGCTGGGGTCCAGGCTGTCGGGATCGAGCCAGATGCTTTTGAGGCGCTCGCGCACGGCGGCGTCAGCCAGGCTGGCCAGCGGCAGCCGGTGGCTGCGCGGGTCGGGGAAGGGCGTGTAGGTGGCGCCGCTGCGGGTGAACTCGGAATACAGCTCGATCACGTTGCCAACATCAACCACCAGCAAAAAGGGCGGCCGGCCTTCTTCCGCTGGCAGCGCCCGGGCATAGCCCTCGGCCTGGGCGCGGGCGCGCAGCAGCGCGTCGTCAAAGCCCCTGGTGTGATTGCCGGCCTTGAGCTTCTTGGCCTCCAGCACGAAGTGGCCGCGCAGGTAGCAGTCGATGCGGCCGGCGCTGCTGCTGCCGTCGCCATGGCTGAAGGTGATGGGGCGCTCGAACATGTAGCTTTGTTCGGGCGTGGGGTGGGGCGCGGGCACGCCCAGCAGTTTGCACAGTTCGCGCACAAAACTCTGCGCGGTGGAAAGTTCGCTGGCGGTCACGCCTTGCCAGCGCTGGATGAAAGCGGCCGCTGCGTTGGCCTGGTCGATGTTATTCGTGCTGTGGGCTTCTTCCATCGGCTGGATGATAACGGGGGCGCCGGGCGCAATCGTTTGCAGGGGCTGGAGCGGGCCCGGCATGAGAGCGGTCTGTCGGCAATTTCCCTGGCTCAATATTCCCGGCGCTGGCACGCGGAATAGTCTTTTGAGTCTTTGCTTTGCTGTAACCGCAGTGCGGGTGAGCTGGTTTGGTTTGGCTTAGTTCTGAAGACGTTTCGTTTCTGCGGCACGCATCAGCATTTCGAGTTGAGTTTCAAGTCTTATCACCCGTTCAGTCAGGTTTTCAATCTTTGTCTGTTGAAACTTCATTGCCTCTGCCTGGGACTTTACCTTGTCCTCCAGCTTGATCATGGAAGTCAGGGCGCCCCAAATCTTGTCGGTAACTCCCATCAGCGAGCCTTTCCGGCTGAAGTCTTGGCGCTCTTTGCCGCTGCCAGCTCCATGCGCGCAATGCGCTTATTGCTGGCTGCAATAAAAGCCA
>JAHFQQ010000318.1 GCA_023259235.1 Polaromonas sp.
GCGGCGCTCAAGGTGATACTCCCGCATTTTGGCGACCGGTTGCGTTTTGTCTTTCGTCACTTTCCAATGCGCGAAGCGCACCCGCACGCCGAACTGGCCGCCGAAGCGGCCGAAGCGGCGGGCAAGCAGGGCAAGTTCTGGCCGATGCATGAGCTGCTTTTTGCAAACCAGCAGCATCTCAAGGAAAAGCAGTTGCTTGACTATGCGAGGCAACTGGATCTGGACCTGCCGCGTTACCAGAATGAGATGCGCGACCATGTCTACCTCCAGCGGGTGCAGGAAAGCATGCAGAGCGGGCGGCATCTGGGTGTGCGCTCGACGCCAGCGTTTTACGTCAATGGCGATCTCACCGATGTGTCATTTGGCTTTGAACGCCTGCACCAAGCGATCGAAAAGGCGCTGGAACAAACCTGAGCGGCGGCCGGCAAGGCGCGTTGTGCATGGCCCGATAATCATGCGCTTTCGGGTCGCGCCTGCAAAGGATCATCGCGTTGCACAGACGACCCCACAAGGACACCCGTGAGAAAAACGTATCAGCTCAATATCGAAGGTAAAAACCGTGATCGCCTGCTGGATGCCAGCAAACACGATATCCGCCGGTATGTTAAACGCGAGCGTGGCCGGACCCTGCCCGAGGGTGTGGACTACTGGGACTTTGATTGCAGATTTGGCCATGACGAGGCCACGGCGTGCGTTGTTCACTTTGCCACGCTGATGGGCCTGATTGACTCCGTGGCCCAGCAGGGCGGCGCGCAGTTTTACGTTGAGTTGGTCACCAGACATGGTCTGCGGGCGGCAAAACCGCAGCCTGCCAAGGCCGAACTGGACGGCAGGGCAGTCGGCGAATAGACCGGTTTGCGAACCCGGCCGTTCACTGGTTATTCCTTGGGCTGAGGCACTTGCAGGCGCGCCGCTGCCTCGCGCAACTTGTCTTTTCTGCTCGGGCGTTTGCTCTTGATCCCGCCGGTTGGCGCGGCTGCGCCGGTGCTTGATTCCCCGCCCCGAGCTGGCTCAAAGCCGGCAACCTGTTCGCGCGGCACGCCCATGCGCTGGCGTTTTTCAATGAGCCGCAGGTGTGCGGCGGTACGCGCACTCACGAAACTGACGGCCATGCCGCTTTCACCGGCGCGGCCGGTGCGGCCAATGCGATGCGTGTAGTCAACCGTGGAGCGCGGCAGATCATAATTCACCACCACTGGCATCTTGGCAATGTCGATGCCGCGGGCGGCGACATCGGTGGCCACCACCATCTGCAAGACTTTCTGCCTGAAATCGAGCAGCACCTGGGTGCGTTTGCCCTGGCTCAGCTCGCTGTGAAAAGGTTCCGCCGCGATGCCCGCCTTGCGCAGCTTGTCGGCCACGATTTCTGCGGCGTGCCTGGTTGCCACAAACACCAGCACGCGGCTCCAGCCTTCGCTTCGTACCAGATGGCACAGCAACTGGGTTCGCCTTCCCGCATCCACTTCAATCGCCCGCTGCCTGATGTCAGACCCGGTTTGCGCGGTTGCCCGCACTTCAATGCGCACGGACTGGTGCAGCAGCGTGGCGGCCAGTGCCTCAATGGCTGGCGGAAATGTTGCCGAGAAAAACAGGTTTTGCCGCTGCGCTGGGATCTGCCTCAAAATGCGGTCCAGTTCCTCGCCAAAGCCCAGGTCCAGCAGGCGGTCGGCTTCGTCCAGCACCAGCGTGCTCACCGACGCGAGGCTCAGTGCGTTGTGGTTGATCAGATCAAGCAGCCGCCCCGGGGTGGCCACGATAATGTCGGCACCCCCGCGCAGGGCCATCATTTGCGGATTGATGGACACGCCGCCAAAAACTACCGCAACCCTCATCCGCCGGGGCAGATATCTGGCCAGACTGACGATGGCTTCGCCCACCTGCATCGCCAGCTCGCGCGTGGGTACCAAAATCAGGCCGCGAACGCGCCCCGGCGAATGAAGGGGCGCCTCGGCAAGCTGCTGCAGCAGGGGGAGCGCAAACGCCACCGTTTTACCTGAGCCGGTCTGGGCCGAGCCCACCACATCGCAGCCTTGCAGGATCGCCGGAATCGCCGCTGATTGAATGGCGGTGGGCGCAAGGTAGCCCTTTTCGGCCAGGGCGCGGAGAAATGCGGGCAGTTGGGCCGGTGAAAATCCCAGTGATGAAAATGACATGGACAGGGGCTTCAGGGAGAAGTGAAGGGCGGGAGCGCTGCGCCGCCGTCCGAAGCGCCAAGTTTAAGCGCCTGGTGTTCTGAAGGCTCGGCAGGTACCGCAATCCGCAGCGTGGCCAGCTTGCAAGGTGCTTGAATTTGGCAAAACGCCCCCCAGTTCAATTGCATGAATACGACCCATACAAAACCTTCAACCACGAGACTGACTGTGACGCATGTGCTAGCCGAGTTGCTTGAGCGGCTGGAGCGTAGCGGCGGGCCGGTTGGCGCTGAGCAGTACCGCTCGGTGGCGCTGCATCTGGTGGATGAACTCCATAACGTGCAGTCCGACACGGCATTGCACGCCTTGCTCGACAGGTACCCTGCTGCAGCCGAGGTGTATGAAAATGTCAATTATCGGTATGCAGGTCTGTGCCGCTCGCCGCTGGACCAGGCGCTGGGTGCCGAGCAGGAAGCCAGGCAGGTCATTGAGCGCATGAAGCGCCAACCCGCTAAAGGATAAACCGATGCCTGAAGTCGCTACGCGAGGCGCCGCCTTTGTCTTTGTGAGTGTCTGGCCTGGCAATGCGGGGCCGGGGACAATTACCACGCTCAAACCGCACGCGGAGGCACGATGACTGATTCCCTGCATATCGTCTGCCCGCACTGTCACACCACCAACCGTGTCAAAAGCGTTGACCAGGCCAACGCGCCAGCTTGCGGGAGTTGCCATCAGCCCCTGTTTACCGGGCATCCGGCTTCATTGGATGAAGCAGCGTTCGACCGCCACATTTCGCGCAGCCAGATTCCGGTGCTGGTTGACTTCTGGGCGCCGTGGTGCGGCCCCTGCAAGCAGATGGCACCGGCCTATGAGCAGGCCGCGGCGCAGCTGGAGCCGGGGGTCCGCGTCGCCAAGGTCAACACCGAGGAAGCCCAGAGCCTGGGCGCGCGCTTTAATATTCGGAGCATTCCGACACTGGCTCTTTTTGTCAACGGCCGCGAAGTGGCGCGCCAGGCCGGGGCCATGGGAGCCTCGGACATCGTGCGCTGGACGCGCTCGCACATGGCCTGAAGAGCACTACGCTGGCAACTGGCAGGCACGGCTCGCGCCGTTCAGCGCGCAGCGGCCGCCGCGTGGTCCAGATCGGGACGCCGCCACGGGTCCACATGGGTCATCAGGTTCAGCACGCGATGCCGTTGCATCACACGCTGACGAGCCGCGACGGCAATGTCGTG
>JAHFQQ010000082.1 GCA_023259235.1 Polaromonas sp.
TTGACGAGCAGGCTCGCCGCATCCTGTGACCGATGCCACGCGGTTCCTTCGGCTGTCGAAGGAGCTTGAAACCCGAAGCAGCCGGCCCTGAGCGCCTTGACTGGCCGCATGTTTGCAGGCCTTCACCGCTTCGGCCGAGCTACCGGCCGAGCACTGGCTGGCTTTGTCGAAGGCCTTAACGGCGTGAAACAACTCAAGTTCCGATTCGGTCTCGAAGCTGCAGGCATATCGCACCAGTTGCGTCGACTTTGCAGTGAAGTCAACTGCAATCAGCATCCGGGCGTAGCGCCGGGACGGCGCTTGCTTGACTATGAGCAGCGGGCATTGGCAGCGCCGCATCAGTTGGTCGAGCGTCGTGCCACGCCAGAATGTCCTGAAAGCGCGATGACGCCGGTGCTCCAGCTCCAGCAAGTCTGCACGGGCGGTCTGCTGCACGATGTTTTCCAGAAAGTCGCCGCTACAGGCTACCGCTTCGACAGTGATGCCGTGGCGCCGGGCGAGCTGACGCGCCCGTTGCTGGAGACGTGCAAAGGGGTCCGAAAATTTCGGGTGCGGCTCTTCGGCCCCATGCATGATGCGTAGCCTGGCCTGGTGTCGTACAGCGATCAGGGCAGCCTGCTCGAGTCCGTTCTCGGCCGGGGTTGAAAAATCAGTGAGGGCAAGGATCGATCTGATGATCATGGCAATTCCTGGACGAGTAAATACAGGCCCCCTGCGTAATCGCTGGGGGGCAAGGCGAGGCTGAAGCGCCGTCGATCAGGTCGTGTAATCGCCGCTGGCTTCGGGCTGGAACAAGATTGCCTTGATCTCCGCCGCGCATTCGTCGCCGTTTGGCGTTCGCCATCGGGCGATTGCACCAACCTGCAGGCCTAACAAGCTGGCGCCGACAGGCGAAAGCACCGAGATAAAGCCGAGATTCGGCTCGGCGTCGCTGAGGTAGCAAATCGTGAGCACTTGCCTGTGGTGCGAGTGCAGGTCCATGATTTCCACCTGGGAATACATCGTGACGACGTCTGCTGAAACTTCGTTCGACGGAACCAGGTTGGGAAACTCAAAATTGTCTTTTAGCTCCGCGGGCAACTGGCCGTCTTTCAACTTCAGTCGGGCAAAGTCCAGCTCGGTGAGCGTTCGCTCGCCATTTAGGGTTTCATACATAAAGCACTCCAGCAAATGTGACCGGACCCGCTGAATGCGGTGGTCGCTATCGCGCTTGGCTTGGGGCCCGGCGATGAATGGATTGCGCTATAAGGGGGAAGAAAAAAATCGCCGGGCTTAAGAATGTGCAGCCGGCTGACGCAGGCGCGCCGCACCGACCACTTTGCGCCTGCGCACAACCACATCTGCCAAAGCAGGCAATACAGTCGCGAAGCTGCAAAACGGGACGGCGGGGAGATTCATGCAGCTATTTTAGGACTTGCCGGCGCAACCGGCAAGCAAAGCCCTACGCTCCTTGCCAGATATCGATGCGCCAGTCAACCCAATTTTTCATGACGGGTCATTGGCGCTCATGATAGAAAGAGGTGGGCAATGGATTCAAAGAGTCACCGAAGTAAACTTGTGGAATTGAAGCCCGAGACCCTCCATAACCAGCCCCGGACCCATGCCCGGTTTGCGGTTGGCTCGAAAATTGCACAACCAAGGATCCCCAATGACCGGGCAACGTTTATCGACTCCCTCTGTCGCCGGCCAGCGCGAATGCGATGTGTTGGTGATTGGCGGTGGCCCGGCGGGCTCGACCATCGGGGCGCTGCTGGCGCAACGAGGGTACAAGGCTTTGATTCTGGAAAAAGAGCACCATCCACGCTTTCATATTGGCGAGTCGCTGCTGCCGGCCAACCTGCCGCTGTTTGAAAAGCTTGGAGTGGCAGACGGCGTCAAGGCCATCGGTATTGAAAAATGGGGCGCCGAATTTGTTTCGCCCTGGCATGATTGCAGGAGCCAGACCTTCAGGTTCGGTGATGCATGGGACAAGTCCATGCCGTTTTCCTATCAGGTGCGGCGCTCCCAGCTCGACGAGATACTGATCCGTAATGCAGCCCGGCTGGGTGCCGAAGTCATCGAAGGCTGCAAGGTGAAAAACGTTGCTTTTTCGGCTGATGGCGGTGGCGCAATCGTTCATGCCCAGCACGAGGATGGCCGCAGCGAGCAATGGCAAGCGCGTTTTGTGGTGGACGCTTCGGGCCGTGACACAGTGCTCGGCAAGCAGTTCGACATCAAGCGCCGTAACCCCAGGCACAACAGTTCGGCGCTGTATGCCCACTTTACCGGCGCGATTCGTCATGCAGGTCAGGATGAGGGAAATATCACGATCTTCTGGTTTGACCACGGCTGGTTCTGGCTGATCCCTCTGGCCGATGGCGCCACCAGCATTGGTGCCGTGGTCTGGCCATACTTTCTGAAGCGCCGTACCAAACCGGTCAGGGAGTTTTTTCTTGATACGATTGCCCTGTGTCCGGCCCTGAGCGAACGGCTGGCCCACGCAACGCTGTCGACCGACGTCGAGGCGACCGGCAATTTTGCTTACGCCTGCAAGCGCACAAACGGCCCCGGCTACCTGCTTATTGGTGATGCCTTTTCTTTCATTGACCCGGTGTTTTCATCGGGCGTCATGCTGGCCATGCAGGGCGGTTTTGTCGGGGCGGAAGCGGTTGACATCTGTTTGCACAAGCCGGCCAGGGCGGCAGCGGCGCTGGCGCGCTTTGACCGGCAGGTCCGGCTCGGTCCGAAAGAGTTCTCCTGGTTTATCTACCGCGTCACGGATCCGGCCATGCGCGACATGTTCATGAGTCCGAGCAATGTGTGGCGCGTCAAGGAGGCGCTGCTGTCCATGCTGGCGGGCGACATTTTCGGCAAGACACCGATCTGGCGTTCGCTGGCAGTGCTCAAGGGCATTTTTTATATTGCATCGGCATTGAACTTCAAACGATCCTGGCGGGCCAGGCGCCTGCGCAAGGCTAATATTCGTGTCATTGAGGGTGCCGAGTCATCTGCCGGGTAGCCAACCGACACATGCACTGATTCCATGCAAAACAAGCCCAATACCGTCATCAACGAGGCAGTGAACCAGAGCGCCCGTCACCGCGCACTGCATGAAACCGTCAGGCTGCACTTGGGGTTCATGCTGCTGGTGATGATCTGCCTGGTCGTGTCACTGGTGGCCGTTCCGCTGCACGTCATCTTGCCGCGGGTGCTGAGCAGGCGGGTAGGCCGCAAGCTCATCGCGGGGGCGTTGCGGACTTATCTGCGCTGCCTGGTACTGATGGGGGCCTGCCGGTTCGATCTGGCAGCCCTCGATACGCTGCAGGACGGCCCGGCACTGATCATTGCGCCGAACCACCCATCCCTGCTTGACGCCATCATGATTCTGTCGCGGTTGCCCAACGCCGTCTGCATCATGAAAACCGACATCGTCAACAGTGTTCTTTTTGGCGCAGGGGCCCGGCTGGCGGGCTACATCAGCAATACGCCGCTGCGCACCATGGTGCAATTGGCTGTTGCCGATTTGCAGCAAGGCAGCCATTTGCTGCTGTTTCCGGAGGGCACCCGCACCACCCGGTTTCCCGTGGGTCCGGTGCAGGGGACGACCGGCCTGATCGCCAAATATGCCGGGGTGCCGGTTCAGACCGCTTTCATTGAAACCGATTCGGGCTTTCTGGGAAAAGGCTGGTCTTTGTCATGGACGCCAAAACTGCCCGTTACCTACCGCATCCGCCTGGGCAAGCGCTTTGACCCGCCCCTTCGCACGGCAGAATTTGCCAGTGAGCTCGATCAGTATTTCCAGTCCGAACTGGCGCATGCGCAATTGCCCGATTTCCCGGTTTCGCAGCCGCCGGCCTGATCAGGTTTCACGCCGATGAATGTTGCCGACTGCCGTGTTTCCCGCACGCATCTTGTCCTCATCCCCAGCTACAACCCTGGCCCCAAGGTGTATGAGACGGTGCGTTCGGCACGCGCGCAATGGTCGCCGGTCTGGGTCGTGGTGGACGGCAGCACCGATGACAGCGTTGCAGGCCTGCAGGCCATGGCGGCGCAGGATGACGGCTTGCGCGTGATGGTGCTGCCGCACAATGTTGGCAAGGGCGCGGCCGTGCTGCACGGGCTGGATCTGGCCGCAGCGCAGGGCTTCACGCATGTGCTGACGATGGACTCCGATGGCCAGCACCCGGCGCACCAGATCCCCGGGTTCATGGCCGCCTCCGCCATGCAGCCCGCGGCCATGGTGTTGGGAGTGCCGGTGTTTGCCGCCGACGCGCCACGCCTGCGTGTCAATGGTCGCAAGGTGTCCAACGCGTGGGCCAATCTGGAGACCCTGTGGGCGGGCATTGGCGACTCCCTGTTCGGCTTTCGCGTCTACCCGATCGGGCCGCTGCGCCGCGTCATGCACGGACAGCGCTGGATGCGCCGCTTTGACTTTGACCCGGAGGTCGTGGTGCGCCTGTGCTGGCACGGCGTCAAGCCGGTTAATCTGCCTGCGACAGTGCGCTACTTTCGCGCCGATGAAGGAGGTGTTTCGCATTTCAACTACCTGCGCGACAACCTTTTGCTGACCTGGATGCACATGCGCCTGTTCCTCGGCTTTTTGTTGCGCTTGCCGCTCTTGCTGGCAAGGCGTACGCTGGGGAAATTTTAAGGCCTTGATTTTCAGGGCCGGCCCTGCCTGGGCTGGCCCGGGACGGCCTTGATCGCCTGATACTCCGAAAACACACCAAGTTCCAGATGCCGCTCAACCTGTGTCAGTCCCGCGGCGCCGAGTGCGGCCACGACTTGTTCGGGCGGCACGCAGGCTTCGATGCTGTCCCAGTGATAGCGCCAGATCGTCGCGGTATCCTTTTGGCCGGAAATGAAGCGTGTCAGCACCGGTACCACGCTACGCATATAGCCTTTAAGCAACCACCGCCCAAAACGGTTTTGCGGCCGGGTAATTTCAAGCAGGCATAAGCGGCCGCCAGGCTTCAATACCCGTTCAAACTCCGCAAAGGCCTTGCTCAGATCGCTGATATGGCGCAGCGCGTAACCCATGCTCAAAAAATCAAAATGATTGTCAGGAAAAGGCAACGACTCAGCGCGACCTTCCACGAGCGCCATTGTGTCGGGCAATTTGCTGGCGGCCATCATGCCGGGGCTGGGATCGACCCCGGTGACCAGGGCGGGATTGCCAGCCAGAATACAGGCTTGGGCTGCGACCAGGCCGGTTCCGACGCCCACGTCGATTACCTTCATGCCCGCCTTCAGCCCGCCACGAATCAGCGCCTGTCGCCGATAGCGGGAACCGGATCCCCAGGCAAAAATTGCCTCGATAAGGTCGTAATCATTTGCGGTGCGGTCAAACATCTGGCGCAGATAACCTTGCCTATCCTGCTCTGTCTGGTAGTAGTCGGTAAGCGGGATGTGCGGTGCATGCACCGGAGCAGATTCAGGAAGGGCCATGTCATTCATCCTTAAGTGATGCCACCGTTGATGGAAATAATTTGTCCGGTGATATAGGCCGCTCGCGTCGAGGCGAGAAACCCGACCAGGTCGGCCACTTCGTTTGGCGTGCCGGCGCGTTTCATCGGCACCATGCGGGCGACATCCTCGGCGCTGAACGCCGATTCGCTCATCGGGGTGTCGATAATGCCGGGCGCCACCGCGTTGACGGTGATGCCCCGGCTGGCAACTTCCCGAGCCAGCGATTTCGTGGCCGAATTGAGTGCACCCTTGGCGGCGGAATAGTTGACTTGGCCGCGGTTGCCTGTCAGCGACGCGATCGAAGACATATTGATGATGCGCCCCCAGCGGCTACGGATCATCGGCATCATCAGCGGCTGGGTGACGTTGAAAAAGCCGTGCAGCGACACGTCGATGACCTGATGCCATTGTTCGGCGCGCATGCCGGGAAACACGGCGTCGTCATGGATGCCGGCATTGTTGACAAGGATCTGGATGGCGGTGCGCTCCAGCAGCGGCCCGAGCGCATCAGCTACCGCCGTGGCGTCAGTCACGTCAAACACCAGCACCTGTGCGCTGCCGCCCTGCGCGGTGATTTCATCGGCGAGCATCTGCGCTGCGCCGGCTCCGCGATGCGCGTGAATCAGGACGTGGCAACCGTCGGCCGCCAACTGCCGACAAATGGCGCTGCCAATGCCGCCGCTGCCGCCGGTAACGAGTGCGTGTTTCATGGCGCCTCTCCCGAAGAAGCTGTGGGTGTTTCGCGCTGAGTGACTGCTTCCTGATTCAAGACTACGGCGGCGCGGCCGTCAAGCAGCAGGCGACCGGCGGCGCGGAGACTGAACTGATACAGGACGCTGCCGCCATCGCCGTTCAGGCAAACCGCTTCAATGTCGAGGTCGGCGTCGATGTTGTCCAGCCGCGGCACATGCATGGTCGTGCCGCGCACGCTCACCAGAAAGCCGGCGTGCGGGCGGGTGCCATCAGCGGGCGCCAGCAGGGCACCATGCACCGCCATGGCTTGCGCGGCATATTCAATCCCGCAGGCGCTGCCGAGCTGGCCGCTTGAACGCAGCGGGTTGTCCGGGTTGCGGTGGCTGTTGGCGCGGCAGCGGATGCGCTGGCTGTCCCACTGCAGCACGCTGCCCAGCAGGCACATGCTGCCCTGATGCGGGATATGGGCGGCGATCCAGGCGTGGTCTAGCATGGGCTTACGGCGACTTCCAGGCGCGTACTTTCGAGGTAGTCGAGCACCACATGGGCTGCCTGACGGTGTGCAACAAGACGCAGCAAGGGCAGGCTGCGTGCTGCGGGGATTGCCACCCGCAAGGCTTCCAGTGCGGCATTGTCAAGCCGCTGCGCGGCGGCATCAGTCAGGCTGACGCTGATTTGCGCCAATGCCTGCGCACCGCGCCGGGGAGCCAGCACCAGGGCCACACCAAATGCGTCCGGAATGGGGTGTACGGCGTGCAGCGGCTCGGGATACGGCGTATCGTAGGCCAATAGCAGGCTGCGGGTGTTGTCAACGACGACCTGGGCCAGCGCCTCCAGCAAGCCGGCACTGAAGCTCGCGTCAAACGCGCACAGCACCGACGACGCAGTCATTGCGCCCGTCGCGATGCCCCAGTAGCCCGCCGCTGCGTTGTGCACCGAATTATGAAAGCGGGTAGGGGATATCTGGCGATCGTCGGAAGCCAGCATTTGGCAGATTTCGTGGCAGTTATGGCCGTCGCTGCTGGATGCGGAAAACACGCTGGGCAACTGGCTTGCATCCAGTCTGGCAGCGGCCACGGCTTCAAGGCCGGTGGCCAGCGTCAGTTTGACAATGCTGCTGCTGCGCCGCCGCTCTGCGGCCGGCAGGCTGAGCGGCGGCGGCAATTGCGTTGGGGCAGCCAGATAGGCCTGTTGCCCGGTGAGCACAGCCAGGCTGCCCGGCCAGTCATTCAAACCAGGCCCCAGCAGGCCGACGCCTTCAATGTAGGCGGTGAGTGTCGTCATGTTATCGGGCCCGCCTCCCGGCCTTTCCAAACACCAGGCTGCAATTGGTGCCGCCAAAGCCAAACGAGTTGCTGAGAACGTGCGAAATCGCTTGCTCACGATTGTCCAGCAGGTAATTGAGGGGCAGGGTGGGGTCAGCTTGCCGGGTATTCAGGCCACCCGGCAGCAGGCCATGCTGCAAGGCCAGCGCGCAGACCACTGCTTCCAGGCCGCCCGCAGCCCCCAGTGTGTGTCCGGTGGCGCCTTTGGTGGAACTGCATGGCGTGCGGGACCCAAACAATGCCGCGACGGCCGTGGCTTCGGCCAGATCGTTACTTGGCGTGGCGGTTCCATGCAGGTTGATGTAATCAATGTCGGCCGCTTCGAGTCGGGCCATCGTCAAGGCATTGTGCATCGCCATGCGTGCGCCAAGACCGTCGGGTCGGGGCGAGGACATGTGATGGGCGTCGCTGGAGTCGCCCACACCCAGCAGCAGCACGGCCTGCTCGTCGAGCCGTTCCGGCACGCGTTCGAGCAGGGCAAATGCTGCCGCTTCGCCGAGAGACAGGCCGTCGCGCGCGGCGTCAAACGGACGGCATGGCTGCGCGGACATCAGGCCCAGGGAGTTGAAGCCATACAGGGTGGTCAGACACAGCGAATCCACGCCGCCCACTACCGCTGCGTCTATCAGTCCGGCCGCCATCATGCGGCGCGCCGAGGCAAATACCCTGGCGCTGGAGGAGCATGCCGATGACACCACGGCAGCAGGGCCGGTGAGGGCAAAAAAATGACGTGTGAAATCGGCGACGGAAAAAGTATTGTGCGTGGTGCGGTAAATGAAATCGGCGGGGAGGGCGCCGCTCACCGGGTCGCGGCGGCGGTAAGCCAGCTCGGTTTGCAGTATCCCGGAGGTGCTGGTGCCGATAAATACACCTACACGCCGGGCGCCGTACTTCTTGCTGGCGGCTGCTACGGCATCGGCAAAGCCGTCCTGCGTCAAGCCCAGCAGCGCGAGCCGGTTGTTACGGCAATCGAAGTCGGCGAGTGGCGCCGGAAGCTGTACGGCGTCGACTCCCGCAACTTCACCCGTGAAAGTGGCCAGATCGACCATATCAAACGTGCACGGCGCCAGCCCGCTGCGCTGCTGGCGCAATGCAGCAAGGGTCGGTTCAAGGCCGCGTCCGAGGGCGCTGGTCGCGGTGAAATGGGAAAGCCAGAGGGAGTTCAGAAAAAAACAAACCGATCTAGGTGAGTGGTCATATTAGCAAATTCCCGAAGTCGGGCTGAATCAGGTAACGGGCTGGCGAGTCCTTTCCGCTTCTTCCGGGTGCCCGCAATAACGCAATGACAGACTGGCGCTGGGCACCCCGAGCAACAGACCGCCCAGCACATCTACCACCACATGCTGGCGTGTGGCCAGCGTTGAATAGACGATGCCGCTGCACCACAACCCGTTGACGATGAGTATCCACGGCGGCCCGCCAAAGCGACGCAGCAGGTGATGCAGCCAGAGCCCAGAAAAAATGGCTGTGGCGACGTGAAGCGAAGGGAAGGCGTTGCCTGACGCATCCAGGTTTTTCAGGAAATTTACACCGGAATATTTCGTCCAGTCGATATTGGCTGCGGGTACTGCCGTGGGCCAGAAGTAGAAGATGATCAGCGCAATCAGGCAGGTCCCAGCCATGGCCAAGCCATAGCGATACAGTTCGCGCCGCGTCGCCAGTAATGCCGGAGGCAGGGAAACATAGACCCACAATGAGGCATACAGCGGCATGGTCCGTGGCTCAAAGGCGATCAGCCGATCCAGCCCGGTCAAGGGCATCACCGTGGTTGGATGGGCCGGGCTCTTGAGCAGATAAAAGTAGGCGCCGAAAAACAGACCGATGAAAAGTATTGTTCCAACGCCTTTGAGAGCCATGTGTCTGGGTATTACCGCCGCAGCTTGACGGTACCAGGGTGTCTGCGGACTATTCATGAGAGGGCGTCACGCAAGGTGACAAAATGCAGATTGGCTGCTTCGGCTGCAGCCACAACCGTGGGCAGTACTTCGAGAATAACCGGGATGCCGCCGCGTGTACGTGCCGCGTTGCCATCATGCAGCAGCAAAATGGCGCCGGCCCGCAGGCCGCGCAACAATCTGCTTTTAACGCGTTCAGCATCGTCAATCCGGGTGTCGAAGCCACGTGCTGACCAACTGGCAAGCTGTAGCCCCAGCCGTGCCAGCACCGGGTCGAGAAATGGGTTGCGCAAGCCGGCTGGCGCACGGAAAAACAAGGGCCGCTGGCCGGTAATGGTGGCGAGCGTGTCCTGGGCCGCTTGCAATTCATGTGCAAAACCACACGGGCCCATCAGTGAAAACTGGTGGCGATGGCGCTGGCTGTGGTTTTCGACGGCATGGCCGCGGCGCACGATGTCGCGGCACAGGTCCGGGTAGCGCGCGGCCTTGTCACCGATGCAAAAGAAGGTTGCCTTTGCCGCATGCTGATCCAGCAGGTCCAGCACCTGTGGCGTGACGGCGGGGTCGGGCCCGTCGTCGATGGTCAGGGCAATCTCATTTCTGGCCGTCGCGGCGGCGGGCAGCCGGGTCCAGTTCGGTCCCAGCCAGCGGCTGCGCGGCCACAGGCCGACCAGCGTGAGTAGCGCATGATTTGCCAGCACGGCGCCCAGAGCCCATCGCCATAGTCCGGGCTCGGCAATCACTACCACCAGGGCCAGTGCATGCAGCAGCACGCTTGCGCGGATCAGTGGAGTCGCGCGCCGGTGCGCACTAGGCACGGGGCGACCTCGCAAAGATCGCGGAATACATCAGTGCCAGGATGACGCCCGGCGCCACGGTGGCGCCCATCGCCTGCAGGATGGACACGCTGGAAAACGCCAGCAGGCCAAACCCCGCGACGGTGGTGAGATTGGCGAACAACATGGAGACCAGGGTGCGCGACGAAATCGGCGTGAGCGGATCGGGCCGGTCGAAAAACAGCGCGTAGTTCGATCCCACCGCAACCACCAGCAGCAAGCCCACCAGATGCAAAATGATCAGCTGCTGGCCAAGCGCGGCCAAGCCTGCCACGACCGTCACGACCGCGGCGGCAAGAGGCGCGACGATGCGCAGCACGCGCATTGGCGCGCGATAAGCCGCCAGCAGCAGCGCGACAATGGCGACCAGCCCGCCCAGTGACAGCCCGATGGCTTCATGCAGGTAGCCGGAATACAGGCGGTCCGATTCAGCTTTCATGTCCACAAATAGCACATTCGGCAAACCCGTGCTGGCCAGGGCAGCGCGAATCCTGCTGGCGTTGATGCCCACACCGCTGGGCGCGGTCAGCGGCAACAAGGCGGTCCAATGGCGGTCTTGCTGAAGCAGCAAGGCCGCCAGCGCCATGGCCATCGAGGTCTGGTCCAGGTCGGCGGCCTGCAGCAAAGGCTGGCTGCGGGCAGCGGCGACATCGGCCAGAAATGGCGTGAACAGTTGGGCGCGCACGGGCAAGTCCTGAACCGCTTGCGCCAGGCGGGTTTCCAGCAGCTCGGGCGGCGGCAGGCTGGCCTGCCGTGCGTGCTGCGTGGCGGCGCTCGGTAGATATCGGCTCGGGCTTTCAAATCGGGCGAGTTCGCCCTGATCGACTTGCGTTTGCAGCAGCGTCGATACCTTCTCGGAGGCGCTCAATACCGCTTCCTGGCTGCTGCCAGAGACCACCACCAGATAGCGCACATCCGGCGCGCCCATGTCGGCGCGCAGACGCTCATCGAGTGCCACATCGGCTTGCGACACCGGGCTCAGCGCGGAGATATTGTCGTTGAACAGGCTGCCGCGGTTTACGACAAGGCTGGCGCAGGCTGCCAGCAGCAGTAGCGCGGCCGGCCAGCGCAACGCAGCGGCGCGCCGAGTCAGAAAAACCAGCACTCGGCCAATGGCCGACACATCATGGATGCGAAACGTCGCAGGCAGCAGATAAGGCAGCACGAACCGGGTGACGGCGGCGGCGGTCAGCAGCCCGGCAATGGCATACAGGCCGAGTTGCGCCAGCCCCGGAAAGCCCGACAGCAGCAGCGACGCAAAGCCGGCGATTGACGTCAGCACGCCGAGCCGGATGGTAGGCCAGAAGCGCTGGATCCAGTTCTTCTGGTTGGCGCCGCCTTGCTCGGATTGAACAAACAGGTAGATGGAATAATCCACCGCTTCGCCGATCAGCGCGGTGCCAAACCCGAGCGTGATGCCATGCACACTCCCGAAGCCCAGACTGACCGCCGCGATGCCCGCCAGCGCGCCGCTGATGACCGGCAAAAACCCCAGTGCCAGTGCGCTGAAGGAGCGATAAACCAGCAATAGCAGCGTTGCAATAAGCATTATGCTGATGATGGACAGGCGGGAGACCTGGCTTTTGATGGTCTCCCGCGAGGTCACCGAGAACACACCGGGGCCGGTCATCACCAGCCGGGCGCCCGGTGTTGCAGCGGAAGCCTCATCAAACGCCTGCCGGATGGCCGCCATGGCGCTTTGCTGGGCATCGGTGTCGGAACCCGCTGCGCGTGTTTGCATCAGCAGCAGGGCGCGCATGCCGTCGCGCGATGCCCAGGCGCCGTTCACCAGCCTGGGCTGCGTGCCACTGTTGAACTGGCCGAGCAGTTGCACCATTTCTCCGCTTGGGTCGCGCGGCAGCAGGGACTTGACCAGCAACCCGGCCGGTGAGGCGAGCAGATCGATGCTGTTTTCCAGGGCCGCATGCAATCCATCCGCGCTGAAACGCCCGGGTGTCACCGCCGGACTGAGCAGGTAGCGGTTTTTGAACAGGAACGAGCGGTCCCGTTCAGCGTTGACGGGCTCGCCGTTGTTGACAGTGATAAAGGCCGCGTTGGCGCGCAGGCGCTGGGTGGTTTGCCTGGAAAGCCGCGCGCGCGCGGGCGCATCGGCACCTTCAATGCCGGCCAGGATCAGGCGCGACGCCAGGCCGTCACGCAGTTGATCCATCAGCAGTTTTTGCTCGGGCGTCGGGGTGCGCGGCAAGAATGCCGACAGGTCCGTGGTGAACTGGGTGCGGCCGATCAGGACAACGCAGCCCAGCAAAAACACCAGCCACAGCGCAATGGCGACAATGCCGCGGCGGCGCGGGCCAGTCATCATGGCAGCCCGAGCTTTTCGATGGTCATCAGCGAGCTGTCGCCGTCGGCCTGCGTGATTTCGATGCTGCGCACCTGGTCAAGTGCACCCTTGATGCGGATATGCTGGATCACGGTCTGCATTTTCTC
>JAHFQQ010000083.1 GCA_023259235.1 Polaromonas sp.
GAGCTTTCGGTCAGGCAAGGCCTCGGGGCCTCGGCGCAAATATCCGTGGCGGGCGAACGCGCCACCGTCACACTCAAGGGAGCATCCGCCGAGACACTGGTGCTATGGCTGGCGCAGGCACGAAGCAACGCCCGGGTGGCGCCAGTGGCGGCGCGCCTGACACTGAACACTGCGCGCACCGGCTGGGACGGCAGCGTGGTTCTTGCACTGCCGCCGCCATGAAGCCCACACCGCTGCGTTTCAGCGGCCGCTTTGACCGTACGACCGGCCACGCAACCCAGGGATCCGCCCTGCGCCTGGCCGCTTGGGGCTGGTGCGGTGCGCTGGTCGGCACCCTGCTGGCGCTAATCCTGTTTGCCCCGGCCCGCTGGCTCGCCAGTGCGGCGCAGGACAACACCGGACAGCGGATTGTGCTGGCCGAGCCACGCGGCACGGTCTGGCAGGGGTCTGCGCGGCTGCTGCTGACGGGCGGCGCAGGCAGCCAGGACCGGGCCGCCCTGCCAGGCCGCGTGCAATGGACGCTGCACCCCAGCCTCAGCGGGCTGCGTTTGAGCCTGCTCGCGCAATGCTGCACGGCCGAGGCGCTGCAGTTCCACGCAACACCGTTGCCCGGTGGTCTGCGGCTGGTACTGGCGGATGCCCAGTCGCAATGGCCGGCCGGCCTGTTGGCAGGCCTGGGCACCCCCTGGAACACACTCCAGCCGAGCGGACAGTTGCGGCTGCAAAGCCAGGGCTTGAGCGCTCAATGGAACGCCGGGCGGCTGCAGCTGGCGGGCAGTGCCGTGCTGGAAGCACGCGATGTCAGCTCACGCCTGTCCACGCTGCGCCCCATGGGCAGCTACCGCTTGACGCTGCGCGGCGGGTCCACTGTAGGCCTGACGCTGGAAACGCTTGAAGGCAGCCTGCAACTGACGGGCAGCGGCCAATGGGTCGGCTCGCGCCTGCGCTTTGCCGGCGAGGCCCGCGCCGCGCCTGAGCGCGAAGCCGCGCTGGCAAATTTTCTCAATATCATTGGCAGGCGCAACGGAGCGCGCTCCATCATCACCCTGGGTTAAACCTCATGCAAACATTTGCCCGATTTTTCATAGCGCTTGGTGCCTTGCTGTTCCTCGCGGCGGGCGCTTCGCAGGCTCAGAGTCCAGCTGCCTCGCGAAGCGATGAGCCGGTCACGCTGAACTTTGTCAATGCCGACATCGCCGAGGTCGCGCGCACCATCGCCGTCATCACGGGGCGCAGCGTGGTGGTGGATCCGCGCGTTCGCGGCACCATGACCCTGAACACTGACAAGCCGGTCTCGAAGGCCGTCGCCTACAACCAGTTCCTGGCGACTTTGCGGTTGCAGGGCTTCACGGTGGTAGAAGCCGCCGGACTGTACAAGGTGGTGCCCGAGGCCGATGCCAAACTGCAGGCGAGCCGGGTCAACGCCGGCCCGGTCAGCGGACCCGGCAACCAGATCGTGACGCAAATCTTCCAGCTGAACTACGAAACCGCCAACAACCTGGTGCCGGTGCTGCGCCCGCTGATCAGCCCGAACAACACCATTAACGTCAATCCGGGCAACAACTCGCTGGTGATCACCGACTACACCGACAACCTGCAGCGCATCGCGCGCATCATCGCAGCGCTCGATGTTCCCAGCGCGAGCGACCTTGAAATCATTGTGCTCAAGCACGCCATTGCTTCCGATATCGTGCCGCTGGTCACCCGGCTGATGGAATCTGGCCCGGCGCCTGCCGCCGCCCAGGGCCAGGCAGACACCTCGTTCAAGACCACCATCCTGGCCGAGCCACGCAGCAACACAGTCATCGTGCGCGCCGCCAACCTTGCGCGCACCGCACTCGCGCGCGCGCTGGTGGAGCGCCTCGACCAGCCGGGCGGCGTCAGTGGTGCCATCCACGTGGTTACCCTGAAAAATGCGGACGCCACCAAGCTTGCAATTACATTGAGGGCAGCGCTTGCAGGTGAAGCAAAAACTGCTGCTGTGCCGGGCTCACCGGCACCGGCCACCGGCACATCAGCAAGCGCAAGCGCAGCCGTCGCAACCTCGGCCCAGCCCTCGACCGGCGGACAGATCCAGGCCGATCCGGCCACCAATTCACTCATCATCAGCGCGCCCGAGCCGCAATACCGCCAACTGCGCGCTGTCATTGACCAGCTCGACGGGCGACGCGCGCAAGTGTTGGTGGAAAGCCTGATTGTTGAAGTCAATGCCGATAAGGCCGCCCAATTCGGTATCCAGTGGCAAGGCGCTCTGGGCAACAACGGCAGCACCAATATCGGTCTTTTGGGCACCAATTTCAGCACCGGCAGTACCACCAACATCATTGATTTGGCGCTGAATGCCGCCAGTGGCACCGTAAAGCCTTCTGTGGGCGGAAATATCGGCGTGGCGCACAAAACCAATGGCATCTACGTGCTGGGGTTTCTCGCCAACTTCCTGCAGACCAATGGCGATGGCAATGTGCTGTCTACCCCCAACCTGCTGACGCTGGACAACGAAGAAGCCAAAATCGTGATTGGTGAAAACGTTCCCTTCGTGACCGGCTCCTATACCAACAACAACAGCGCCAATGGCGCGGTAAATCCGTTCACCACCGTGGAGCGCAAGGATGTCGGCCTGACCTTGCGGGTGAAACCGCAAATCAGCGAAAGCGGCACGGTCAAGTTAACCGTCTTTCAGGAAACTTCCTCCGTGAAATCGGGCACCGAAACCGCCGCCAACGGCCCAACCACCACCAAACGCTCGATCGAGTCCACCGTGCTGGTCGATGACGGCGCCATCGTGGTACTCGGCGGACTGCTGCAGGACGAGTATGCCGGCAATGAGGACAAGATCCCGGTCGTGGGCGACATTCCCCTCCTGGGCAACCTCTTCAAGAGCGAAAGCCGCAGCCGAAAGAAGACCAACCTGATGGTTTTCCTGCGCCCGGTGGTGGTACGCGACGCGCAGGCCAGCGACGCGCTTTCGCTGGATCGCTATGAACTGATGCGCACGGCGCAAAAAAATGCCCAGCCCGTGCCGAGCAAGGTGGTGTCTGTCAACGAGGCGCCCCTGTTGCCGCCAGCACAGACCCGATCGAGCCCCGTGCAATCGCCCTTTCAACGGGTTCCCCCCAATCAACCCTTTCAATCCTTTTCCCCAAATTGAGCATGCGCTACTTGCTGCCCTACGCCTTTGCGCGCGCAAACCAGCTCTTGCTGGGTGAGGACGCGGATCAACTGACGCTGTGGCTGAATGCTGCCAGCGACCGGCAAGCGCTGGGCGAAGTCATGCGACGACACGAGGTCAGCGCGCTTGAAACGCTGCCTGCCGAAATATTGGCTCAGCGCATCAGCAGCGCTTATGCGCAGAGCGAGTCCAGCGCCGCCACGGTGGTCAGCGAGGTCGAAAGCGATGCCGACCTCTCGCGCATGATGCAGGCGCTGCCCGCCATTGAAGACCTGCTGGAGACCTCCGACGACGCACCCATCATCCGCATGCTCAATGCCCTGCTCACGCAGGCCGCGCGCGACGGTGCCAGCGACATCCACATTGAGCCCTACGAGCGCCATTCGTCGGTGCGCTTTCGCGTCGATGGCACGCTGCGCGAGGTGGTACAGCCGAACCGCGCGCTGCATGCGGCGCTCATTTCGCGCCTGAAAATCATGGCCGAACTCGACATTGCCGAAAAGCGCCTGCCGCAGGACGGCCGCATCTCCCTGCGCATTGGCACCCGCGCGGTGGATGTGCGCGTGAGCACTCTGCCCAGCGCCCACGGCGAGCGCGCCGTGCTGCGGCTGCTCGACAAAAGCGGCGAGCGCCTCAACCTCGAAGCCGTGGGGATGCAAGGCGAAGTACTCAAGCGCTTTGAGCATCTGGTGGCGCAGCCGCACGGCATCATTCTGGTGACCGGGCCGACCGGCTCGGGCAAAAGCACCACGCTGTACGCTGCGCTGGAGCGGCTCGACACCCGGCGCCAGAACATCATGACGGTGGAAGACCCGATCGAGTACGAACTGCCCGGCATCGGACAGACGCAGGTCAACGCCAGGATCGATCTGGGCTTTGCCAAGGCGCTGCGCGCCATTTTGCGGCAGGACCCGGATGTGATCATGATCGGTGAGATTCGTGATTTTGAAACGGCGCAGATCGCCATTCAGGCCTCACTTACCGGCCACCTGGTGTTGGCCACGCTGCATACCAATGACGCCGCCAGCGCCGTGACGCGGCTGACCGACATGGGCATTGAGCCGTTCTTGCTCAGCTCATCGCTGCTGGGCGTGCTGGCACAGCGCCTGGTGCGCAAACTGTGCACCACGTGTCATGGCGCCGGCTGCCCGGCCTGCGGCCAGACCGGCTACCTTGGGCGCACTGGCGTGTTCGAGCTGCTGGTCACCACGGATGCACTGCGCGCCCAGATTCACACCCAGGCCTCCGAAGCCGACCTGCGCGCCGCCGCGCTCGCCGGCGGCATGACGCTGATGCGGGATGACGGCGAGCGCCTGGTGCAAAGTGGCATTACCTCGCGCGAAGAGCTGGTGCGCGTGACACGCGATTAAACATGTGGCCCCCACGTTCGCTCACAGCGTGTAGCTCTCTGCCCCCCGGGGGGGCTGTTCCGCCTTGGGGCGGCCCGGCGGCGTGCATATGGCCCCCACGTTCGCTCACTGCGTGTAGCCCTCTGCCCCCCGAGGGGGCTGTTCCGCCTTGGGGCGGCCCGGCAGCGGCGATCACGCCCGGCAGTTCCGTTCGTCCTGAGCCTGTCGAAGGATGCCTCCATGCCCGCCTACACTTTTGAAGCGCTCACGGCCGATGGCGAAACCCGCAAGGGTGTGATTGATGCCGACACCGCGCGCGCCGCACGCGGCCTGTTGCGGGCGCAGGCGCTGGTGCCGCTGGCGGTGCATGTGGTGGGGGCGGGCGGCTCAGCGGCATCGGGCCAACCGGGCGGTTCGGGCTGGAACAGGGCGCTGTGGCGCCCGCAGGTTTTCAACGCCACCGCACTGGCCATCTGGACGCGCCAGATTGCCGGGCTGGTGGTGGCGGGATTGCCGCTGGAGCGGGCGCTGACCGCACTGGCCGATGAAGCCGAGGAGGAACCCCAGCGCAACCTGCTGGCGGCGCTGCGCTCCGAGGTGAATGGCGGGGCCGGCTTTGCCGTGGCGCTGGCGCAATACCCGCGCGAGTTTTCTGCCACTTACTGCGCGGTAATTGGCGCGGGCGAACAAAGCGGCAATCTGGGCCTGGTGCTGGAGCGCCTGGCCGATGACCTGGAGCAAAGCCAGGCGCTCAAATCGCAGCTCATGGGCGCAGCACTGTATCCGGCCATCGTGACGCTGGTGGCGATTGCCATCGTGATATTTCTGCTCGGCTATGTGGTGCCGCAGGTGGCGCAGGTATTTGCCGGCAGCAAACAGGCGCTGCCGATGCTGACGGTTGTCATGCTGGGCTTGGGCGGCTTTGTTCGCAACCAGGGCTGGCTGATCTTGCTTACTATACTTTTTATAGCCGTTTGTGCACGTATTGCATGGGCTAGTGCCACTTTTCGTTATGAATTTGACGCCGCCTGGCTGAAGCTGCCAATGCTCGGGCGGCTGGCGCGGGGCTACAACGCGGCGCGTTTTGCCAGCACGCTGGCCATGCTGGCCGCAGCCGGGGTGCCAATTCTGAAAGCCCTGCAAGCGGCGGCGGATACCCTGTCGAACCGGGCCATGCGCGCCGATGCGCTGGACGCGCTGGTGCTGGTACGCGAAGGCGCGC
Organism: Polaromonas sp.; assembly: GCA_023259235.1. Classification (GTDB taxonomy): domain Bacteria; phylum Pseudomonadota; class Gammaproteobacteria; order Burkholderiales; family Burkholderiaceae_C; genus Polaromonas. Next base: position 5,741 of record JAHFQQ010000083.1, read on the forward strand.
CGCTGGCAGCGGCGCTGGGACAAAAAAAACGCTTTCCACCGCTGCTCGGCATGTTTGCCCGGCTGGGCGAACAAACCGGCCAACTGCCCATCATGCTGGAGCGGGCCGCCCGCCAACTCGGCACCGAAGTTCAGCGCCGTGCCATGCAACTGGCCACCATTTTGGAACCGCTGCTGATTGTGGCGATGGGCGTGGTGGTGATGCTGATTGTGTTGGCCGTGCTGCTGCCCATCATCCAGCTTAACCAGCTTGTGCGCTAAACGGGATCACTGCCATGGTCATGGCGGTGATGCGAGTCAGGGAAGTGCGCATGGCTGTGGCGCATGGGTTCATGGCGGTGCCAATGGGAATGCCGCCCCACAAACGCCGGACTGTGCTCATGCGCATGATGTCCGTCAGCAGAAGGATGCACATGCAAATGCTCGTGCTCCAGCACCTCATGCTGATGCGCGTGGGCGTGGTACTCGGTCAGGTGCAGCCAGATACCGAACGCCATCAAGCCAGCCGCCACCAGCAGTTGCCAGGTCACGGGTTCTGCGAGAAAAAGTACCGCTACCACGGCCCCGACAAACGGTGCGGTAGAAAAATAAGCCCCGGCACGTGCTGCGCCAAGGTGCCGCAAGGCCACGACAAACAGGGCCAGGCTCACGCCATATGCCACAAATCCCACCGCCATGGCCGCCGAAAGCTTGAGCGCACCCGGCAGCGCAGCACCCGCCACAAAAGCCAGCAACAGATTGCTGGTGCCCGCCGCCAGACCTTTCACGCAGGCAATCCAGGAGGCATCGGCCAGCGCCACCTTGCGCGTGAAGTTGTTGTCCAGCGCCCAGAACAGGCACGCCAGCAGCACCGCCAGCGCAGGCCACAATGCAGAAACCGGTGCACCCACTGGTGCTTCATTGGTCGGCCAATTCAGCAACAAAGCGCCTGCCACGATCGCTGCCATGCCGGCGGCAATGCGCCGGCCCACGTTTTCCCTGAACAAGCCCCAGGCCAGAAGCGCCGTCAGTACGGCTTCGGCATTGAGCAGCAAGGCTGCATGGCTGGCCGGCATCGCCGACAAGCCGGACATCAAAAGCACCGGCGCAATACCGCCACCGCACAGCACCGCTGCCACCAGCCAGCGCATTTCGCCCGGACGCAAACGGGGCCGGGGCACACCGCGCAGCCATCGGTAGAGACCCAAGCCGATCCCCGAACCGAGGTAAAGAAGCCCCGCAAGCATCCACGGACTAACCTCGCTTGACAACCATTTGGCCAGCGGCGTTCCGGCGCCAAACAGAAAGGCGGACCCGAAAGCTGCACAAACCCCGAGGTTCCAGTGCGCAGGTTGCATTTTCAATTCACACCCTCCCACGTTGCATCGCCAAAACCTGTTACCGGTTGATTTTGCACACCGGTCCATGGCCAACACAAGCCCGGTCGACGGCCATCCGCCCACTGAAAAAATGGCGGCCCGGAGATATTTTTCAGACGAAGCAGGCGCACCCGTGACGGTTCAGCACGCGCAGGACACCGGTGACTGCGCCAAGCACCTCCTCGATCACCCCTCTGATGCGGTGAACGCCAGTTGCGAATCCAGCGACGATGCCGCACTCGGCCAAAACCATCCATATCCTGATTATCAAGCCCGTATTGGCCCGTCCCATACCTGCCGGCACGCTCTTCATGACCCGTTATGCCCGTTACGCCCCAGCCCCACTGGTTCCTGATCGCGTCGAAGCCGTTCTTACATTCGGCCCGGTCGCAGTACCGCTGGCCGATATTTTCGATCCCGCAGTGCGCGTTGCGCACCAGCACCGCGTACTCCCGGCTCTTGACAAGTTCGTTCTCGTTGATGAAGTGCAGCTCGGCCTGCACTTGCTCCTGGCTCTTGCGCCCGGGTCGTTTGGCATCGCCCGGACCACCAGGCCGATCTGGACTGATCGCCAATACCACGACACCAGCGGGCATGAAGATTCGAGCCGGCCTCGGTCAAGGCCAGTGCCCGAGCGGCATCAAGATCACCGATGCGGAACCCGCCTTGCCCAATCTCAAACCCGACAACTTTCATGGCCAATGGAACTACACTGTGCTACTGGCGCAGAAGAAGGCCTGATCACCTATTTTGCGCGCAAAGCCTTAAGCTGGTGCAGTAACTGGAAACACTTCCATGAACCATCCGACGCAAGCCCCCATGACCGGTGAAGTCCGCATCGCCTGCGGCGACGTTTGGCTCCCTGGCGACCTGACCTTGCCTGCCGACTTCCACGGGCTGGTGCTGTTTGCGCACGGCAGCGGCAGCGGCCGGCACAGCGCGCGCAACCGGCAGGTGGCACAAGCGCTGCAGCATGCGGGCATTGGCACACTGCTGTTCGACTTGCTCACAGCACAGGAGGAACAGGTCGATGTGCATACCCGTGAGCACCGCTTCGATATTGCCCTGCTGACCCGCCGCATGGAGGCGGCCACCGCTTGGGCCGTGTCGCAACCTGGCTTGCAGCAGGCGCCCATCGGCTACTTTGGCGCCAGCACCGGCAGTGCCGCAGCGCTCATTGCCGCGGCCCGGCTGGGCCGCCGCATCGCCGCGGTGGTGTCGCGTGGCGGCCGCCCGGACCTGGCCGGGCCGGTGGTGCTGGCAGCCGTCACGGCACCGACACTGCTCATCGTGGGCGGGGCCGACCGCGAGGTGATCACGCTCAACGAGCAGGCCTTTGCGCAGCTTCGGTGCAACAAGCAATTGGCCATTGTCCCGGGCGCCACGCACCTGTTCGAGGAGCACGGCACGCTGGAGCAGGTAGCCGAACTGGCCGCAGCCTGGTTTACCGCCCACCTGACGCAGCGGGAGAATGACGAACCCACGGAGCACGCTTCATGACGGACGTACCGTTGCCCTATGAAGACCGTCACCATGCCGGACGCGTGCTGGCCGAAAGGCTGGCGCACTATCACGGCCGCCCCAACCTGATCGTGCTGGCCCTGCCGCGCGGTGGCGTGGCCGTGGGCTTTGAGGTCGCGCGGGCGCTTGACGCACCGCTCGACGTTTTCGTGGTGCGCAAGCTCGGCTTTCCCGGCCACGAGGAATACGCCATGGGCGCGATCGCCAGCGGCGGCGTGCGCGTGATGACGCCGCTGCCCGGCCTGACGGTGCCGCCCGAGGCGGTGGCGGCGGTGGTTGCGCGGGAACAGGCCGAACTGGCCCGGCGCGAGTTGCTCTACCGAAGCCAGCGACCGGCCCTCAATCTGGCTGGCTGCACCGTGATCGTGGTCGATGACGGGCTGGCGACCGGTGCAAGCATGCGCGCGGCGGTGCTGGCGATTCGCCAGCAGCACCCGGAGCATCTGGTGGTGGCAGTGCCGGTCGGTGCCACGGACACCTGCCAGGCACTGCGCGACGAGGCCGATGAAGTGGTCTGCGCGGCAACGCCCGAGCCGTTTCGCGCAGTCGGCCTGTGGTACGAGAAATTTCCACAGGCCAGCGACGATGAAGTTCGCACGCTGCTGGATCAAGCCCGCCGCGAGCACGCGCTGACTGGACAGTGAAGACCGGGTCACGACGCAAAACCCTTGACCCGGCACGACCCGCACACCTTCTGTCTGGCGCTGCTGCAGCTAATGAAAATCACGGCTTGCCGGTTCCAGCCGCCCGAGCAGCGGCGTGAGGTCTTCCAGCCGGTGCGCCACCAGGTTGCGCACCGCGCCAAAACCTTTTTTGTCAATGTCATCGCTGCGCTGCCAGACACCAAAAACCGCCAGCAACCGGGCCTGCAGCACCTCGGCGCGCTGTGTCTGGCGCAGTGACTTCCAAACAATCACGTTGACCGGACCGGTCTCATCTTCGAGGGTAAGAAAGACCGTGCCTTTGGCGGTTTGCGGCTGCTGGCGCACCGTAACCATGCCGCAGGCGGCCACCTGGCGGCCATCGGGCAGCGCGTTCAACTGGCTGGCGCTGAGCAGGCCTTTCCTGGCCAGGCGCGGCCTGAGCAAGGCCAGCGGATGGCGGCGCAGCGTGAGGCCCGTGGACCGGTAATCAAACAGGATATTTTCACCTTCGGGGGTTTCTGGCAAATGCAGCGCGACCTCCATCACGGGCACCGCCTTGAGCAGCAGCGGCGCGGGTTTGATACCGGCAGCCTGCCAGACCTGCTGACGCCGGTGCCCGGCCAGCGCCAGCAGCGCATCGGCGTCCGCCAGCGCATTGACATCGAGCGTGCCGAGCTGCACGCGCAAGGCCATGTCTTCGGTGCTGGCGAACGGCAGCCCTGCCCTGGCGGCAACCAGGCGCCGGGCGCCCTTTTCCGACAGGCCAGCCACCAGGCGCAGACCCAGCCGGACTGCGGGTTGCGCAGGCCTGATGCCGGGGTATTGCGAGGGCGCGGCCAATTCATGGCCAGGCTCCAGCGTGCAGTCCCATTCGCTGTGGCTGACATCCACCGCCCGAACTTCCACCCCATGCCTGCGCGCGTCCTGCACCAGTTGCGAGGGTGCATAAAACCCCATCGGCTGGGAATTGAGCATGGCGGCCAGAAAGCAGGCGGGCTCGTGGCATTTGAGCCAGCAACTGATGTACGCCAGCTTGGCAAAACTGGCGGCGTGGCTTTCGGGAAAGCCGTATTCGCCAAAGCCCTGAATCTGCCGGAAAATGCCTTCTGCAAATTCGGCGTCGTAGCCTCTTTGCACCATCGCGTTGACCAGCCGGTCATGAAACCGCGCCACCCCGCCCTTGCGCTTCCAGGCCGCCATGGAGCGGCGCAGGTCGTCGGCTTCGTCGGCGGAAAATTGGGCGGCAAGCATGGCGATCTGCATGACCTGCTCCTGAAAAATCGGCACACCCAGCGTGCGCCCCAGGGCTTCGCGCAGTTCTTCATTCGGGTAGACCTCTTCCTCAGGATGCGCGCGGCGCCGCAAATACGGATGCACCATGCCGCCCTGAATCGGCCCCGGCCGCACAATGGCCACCTGCACCACCAGGTCGTAAAAGCAGCGCGGTTTCAGGCGCGGCAGCATCGACATCTGCGCCCGGCTTTCGATCTGGAAAACGCCCACGGTGTCGGCCTGGCAAATCATTTCATAGACCGGCTCATCGCCCGACTCGATCTGGTGCATCTCCAGCCGCCCGCCGCGCGTTTGATCGACCAGTTGCAGGCAGCGCCGGATCGCCGACAGCATCCCCAGCGCCAGCACATCGACCTTGAGCAGGCCCATGGCATCCAGATCGTCCTTGTCCCACTGGATGACGCGGCGCGCCTCCATGGCAGCGGGCTGAACCGGCACCAGCCGCGTGAGCTTGCCCTGGGTCAGCACAAAACCGCCCACATGCTGGCCCAGATGGCGCGGGAAACCGGTCAGTTGCGTCGCCAGATCCAGCCACTGCAACAGCGGACCCATTTCAGCCTGCAGGCCGGCTTCTTCAAGCTGTTTTTGCAGTGCGGCGCGGCCATCAAACCGGAAATGCCCTTTGGCAAACTGCTCGATCAGCGCAGGCGCCACGCCCAGCGCCTTGCCCACGTCGCGCAAGGCGCTGCGCGGCCGGTAGCAGGTGACAGTGGCGGCAATCGCGGCCCGGTCATGGCCGTATTTCCGGTAGATGTACTGGATCACTTCCTCACGTCGCTGGTGCTCAAAATCGACATCAATATCGGGCGGCTCGCGGCGCTCCCGACTCATGAAACGTTCGAACAGCAGCTGGCTTTCAGCCGGGTTGACAGCGGTGATTCCCAGGCAGTAACACACTGCCGAATTGGCCGCCGAGCCGCGTCCCTGGCACAGGATGCCTTGCGCGTTGGCAAAGCACACGATGTCATGCACAGTAATGAAAAACATCTCGTAGTGCAGCTCTTCAATCAGCGCAAGTTCGTGCGCAAGCTGGGTCCGGACTTTTTCAGGCACGCCGCCCGAATAACGCGTCTGCGCGCCTTCCGCGCTCAAGCGGCGCAGACATTGCGCAGGGGTTTCGGCGGCGGGAATCAGGTCCGGCTGCGGATAACGGTACAAATCGCGAATCTCGTCCAGGCTGAAACGGCAGCGCGCCGCCACTTCCAGCGTGGCCTGGAGCAGGCTGGCAGGGTAAATATCGGCCAGCCGCATGCGGGAGCGCAAATGCGCCTCGGCATTGACCTGCAAGGCAAAGCCGGAGTCATGCACGGTTTTATGAAGGCCAATGGCGGTCATCACATCGTGCAGCGGCTTGCGTGAACGCACATGCATCAGCACCTGGCCCGCCGCCACCAGCCGGACGCCGCTGCGCCGGGCCACGGCCTGCAGTTGCTGCAAGCGCAACGCGTCGTCGAGGCCCTGCAACAACTCCACAGTCAGCCAGGAATTCATGCCAAAAAGGCCTCTAGCCCAGGTAGAGCAAGCATATAGCGCTCCACTATCAATAGCGCCTTCCAGCGGACACAGTAGTACCTCGCAATCGGCCAGCAATGAAAAATCAGTGTCGGCCAGCGCCACCCGGTAACCGCATTTTTCCTGGGTGTCGCCGGTCTGGCGGGCGGCAGTGATGAATTCACACAGGTTGCCCCAGCCCGATGCGTCGTGCGGCAGCACAACCAGGCGAAACGGTGTTGCGGCCTGTACAAGGAACTCGGCGCCCGGCAGCAGCTTGAGCCCGTGCTTTTTTGCCGCTTCGTGGGCCCGCACCACGCCAGCCACCGAGCATTCGTCGGTAATGGCCAGCGCACTGTAGCCCAGGGCGTGGGCGCGCTCGACCAGTTCCTGGGCGTGCGAGGCACCTCGCTGAAAGCTGAAGTTGCTGAGCGCATGCAGCTC